>CAKZYM010000677.1 GCA_937884685.1 uncultured Calothrix sp. | reverse complement strand
CAGTAGGTGTAGTTGGCTTAGCGCTAAACCTACGTGCTTATGACTTCGTATCTCAGGAATTGAGAGCGGCTGAAGACCCAGAATTTGAAACCTTCTATACGAAAAACATTTTGTTGAACGAAGGTATTCGTGCATGGATGGCTCCTCAAGACCAACCTCACGAACAGTTTGTATTCCCTGAGGAAGTTCTACCTCGTGGTAACGCACTGTAATTTAACATTCCTTTAACTTCATTTTCAGCTAGTAAGTAAGAGTAATAGCTGATTTCATCCCCGCTAAGCAGCGGGGATTTTTATTTTGGATTTAACAGGGGATACGTTTCTTTTTCTCATTACTCGCTTACTATTTCTGAAAATTTCTTGAAAAAATATTTGTAAAATTACTTGTAAAAATAAATTCTTTTACTTAGTCAATCAACTACTGCTCGCGAAAAAAATTCAAAATTATGAGATTTTTTCTCTATATTTCCCCAAAGCCATGCTATAGTAGTAGCAACATACAAAGAGAGAGCTAATTGCTCTATCTTGTTTGAGATTAAAAGCCGCTTAGGCAACAAGGAGGTGATGCCCATGATAGAAAGTAGTATACGCATGGGTCATCAAGTTGCAGATAGCCGGCTGCGCGCCGGAGCTGTGCTCTAAGAGTTAAGTTAATCTTTTTGAAAGGTTAATTTATCTTAAGCGACAAGGCTGAATTGGAGTTCCTTCCGGCAGTCAGGTTGCAACTTGAAGACCCGACTAGACCGCTCTTAGATTAAGTCATCCGGCTTAACTAGGAGCGGATAGTTTTTTATGGGTACTTTTTATTTAAGCTTTATCAGCGCTTCGTTTATTGGCTTTTAGCAGAGAACTTCAACTATTGCTAGGGCTTACGCAACACTAACGTAATTAAGTCTGAGCCAAGCCAAGCGACAGCGAAGTAATCTATCGAAACATTGGGATTATTCCCCTAAGTCCTATATTGCGTTTCAACTTTAACGGTAAATCGTTATCATCAAAATCGAAGGGATTTTCAATTTATAGTCCAGTTGTTTCGATACCAAATAGCGTAAGTAGCAATAATTGTTTTAAGTAAATAGTATAGGCGGAAGGTATAGCGGTAAAAAAATACGCTCGCATGCTTCTAGATTACCTACCATGCTATTAATCAACTTTTGCATGGTCATTAGCTGATAATTATTTAAGCGATTGCGGTTAGAATGCTGTCGTAAATAATCTCCTACCCAAAAAGCTATCTCTAGAGGAGGATGATTCATAGTTAGCAATGTTATGTAGCTTCAATGGAAGTACCTTCATAAATATTAATTCTTGTTTAATATACAAATATTTAAGAGTATAAAATAATATACATCAGGCAGTATTATTTCGATAAATATTTCCGGTAAAATCATGCCAAACTATTTCCAGATGCAAAGATTTCATCACCTTGGTATTGACAAATAAACCCTTCATCCCTGAAACTACAATCTCAACTTGAATAAGGAACAAACTACTTCGTGAAGTAGAGTATTATCTATCCAAAAGTAGGATGTCGTTAAAAGTTTATCAAGTTAGCTTTGATATTATTGCTTTTTGATAATTTTTGTATTGACTCGGAGGTTGATAACAAACACGCTGCAAACTGTCAAGTAAGACTCTAAGATCAGAAATACGCTTCTCTATCATCAGTTGGAACTTTCTTCTCTTAATAGTGTGACAGTTAACAAACTGACTATATAATTGCGTTCTGTTTTACTTGTCTTATAATTAAAGGCTATAAAGGATATGTTTTTGCATAAGTTAATTACATAGATTTTTTTCTAGATTTAGTAGGTTCTTAGCTTAGCAATAATTAGAATTGTGTATGAGGTAACTATGCCTCATTTGTAAGTTTCACTAACCCAGTGGATTTTTTTTCAAATTTGCAGCAAAGTATATTATCTGAGAAAGGTGTGAGGAGAAGAGGAATAATGTCTAATATTTTGTGGAAATCCTTGGCGTTAAGTCAAGCCGTTTTTGGAGCATCATTGCTAGTTTCAACAACTGCGATCGCGGCTCCTAGTACTAGTGATTCTGAAGTAGTTAGTACTGAAGTATCTCAAGCAGAGAAAGTAGGAACTGAGACACCATCTGTGTTTTCAGCTTCTTTTGAATCTCAAGAAACACAAACGCTGGCTCAAGCTCAACAAAATGAAGTCAACGTTTTACAAGAAGTAAATCAGTACAGCAGTGAAGGACAAGAGAATGGAAGTCAATCTCAAGTAACTTCTGTTTCTCAGTTTTCTGACGTACAGCCAACTGATTGGGCTTTCCAAGCTTTGCAATCTTTGGTTGAGCGTTATGGCTGTATTGCTGGTTATCCTAACGGCACCTACCGTGGAAACCGTGCTTTAACTCGTTATGAATTTGCGGCAGGTTTGAATGCCTGTTTGGATAGAGTTAACGAATTAATAGCGACAGCAACAGCTGATATTGTTACCAGAGAAGATTTGGCAACTTTACAGCGTTTGCAGGAAGAATTTTCTGCTGAGTTGGCAACCTTGCGCGGACGGGTAGATGCTTTAGAAGCACGTACTGCTGAACTGGAAGCGAATCAATTCTCTACAACAACCAAACTTGCTGGTGAAGCGATTTTTGCGCTAACTGATGCTTTCGGCGATAGCGTAGGTGACAATAACAATACCGTCTTCCAAAACAGAATTCGCTTAGACTTGCAAACCAGCTTCACTGGTAAAGACGTTTTGCATACCCGTTTGGCTACTGGTAATGCTCAGCGCTTTAATACTGGTGGAGGTGCTCAAAGCGGTGAAAATTTCCAAACCTTTAACCTAACCGGTGATGACAGCAATAGTAATGACGTTAAGTTAGACTGGTTAGCTTACTAGACTAATCTCGGTCCCGCACAACTTTATGTTGCTGCGACTGGTGGTATTCACAGTGATTACGCTGCTACAGTTAATCCTTACTTCGAGGATTACGATGGTGGTAACGGTGCTTTGTCTACCTTTGCTTCCTCTAGCCCAATCTACCGTATTGGTGGTGGTGCAGGTGCAGCATTAAACTTCAAGCTTGGTAAAGGTAGCGGTCCCCTCCGTGGAAGTTCTGTAACAGTTGGTTACTTAGGTTCCGAACCCAGCGACCCTGGAATCGGTTCTGGTGTATTCAACGGTAACTACGCAGCTCTGGGACAATTAAACTTTAATTTGAATAGCCGTATTGCATTAGCAGCAACATACGTTCACGGCTATCATGGCACGGGAAGTACCTTATTTGATGCAGGTGGATTTGGAGGTACAACTAACGGAGTCACTAATGCTGTGGTTGGTACCGAGCAAGCGAATGCCTTATCTACAATACGTGCATCTTCCAGTAATTCCTACGGTCTGGCTGCTGCAATCAGACCTAGCGATAAGTTCTCTGTTAGTGGTTTTGTTTCTTACCACGATGTTACCGGTTTCGGCATTGGTGACGATTTTGAAGCTTGGAGTTGGGGTGCTGGAATAGCTTTACCTGACTTCGGTGGCAGAGGTAACGTCTTGGGTCTCTTCGGAGGTGCTCAGCCATACTCCCTCAATAGAAACCTTACTGCTGGTGCTGAAGACAGTGATGTTCCTTACCACATCGAAGGATTCTACAAGTATCGCGTAAACGATAACGTTTCCATTACTCCAGGCGTTATTTATCAGACCTCTACTGGTCAAAATGAAGATAATGACGATGTATTTATCGGTACTCTCAGAACAACCTTTACGTTCTAGATTACCAACAAAACTCTAACAGTTTGATATAAATTGCTCACCGTGAATGTACGGTGAGCAATTTATTTTTGAGAAGAAAGCAGCAAACCCCACCGGAGAACCGGAGTATACTTAAAAGAGTTAGGAGTTATAAGTTATGAGTTAAGAATTCAGAATTATAATCCTGTAGATAAATAATTTCATTAGATACAGTGGTTGTATGAATTTGAAAATCAGGTGGTTGGTAGTGCGACCATCTTGGTCGCTAGTAATTACATAAATATTTTCGTAACTGATATACAGTCGTAAAAAGTCGAAAATATTTTAATTTCTAACTCCTAACTCTTTACTCCTAACTCTTTGCTGTCAATTTTCATTAAAACTGCTTGTGGAACTATCATGTAAATCTGAATATGCAATTCTGGCATTATTAGAATTAGCAACGCACTATCAAAAAAGAGAACCGCTGCAAATTCGACAAATTGCAGCGCAACAAAATATACCAGACCGCTACTTGGAACAGCTGCTCGCAACATTGAGACGTGGTGGACTTGTTAAAAGTCAACGTGGCTCCAAAGGAGGTTATTTTTTGACACGTGAGCCTTGGAAAATTAGTTTGTTTGATATTTTTGTATGTGTGGAAGGGCTTGACAAATTACAAAATTGTGAAGATGACAGTAAATCTAAAACTTCTGATAGTGCTGTTGTAGAAGATATTTGGGAAGAAGCACGCCAAGCTGCTAATTTGGTATTGCAAAAATATACACTGCTAGATTTATGTGAAAAGCGCGATTCCAAAAAGCAATTGGATATTATGTATTACATTTGATTTTTAATCAGCCTTTTGTATCGGAAGTTGGGCATTAAACAAGATATATTAAATTAATTATTTAACATTTGGTCACAGCTTTATAACAATATAGGCTATCTATAAGATATATATAAAAATGTGATTTACATACAATTCAAAGATTTAACTTTTATGGAGCAGACGGAAGTTCGTTTTTATAGGAACTTTTTCAAATGTGTGACCTAAAAATACAAAAACTATGACTATAGTCACTATTTAATAGAGCATTTATATGCTTCTCTTTCTTATAGTCAAATTTCAATCACTAGTTTTCAATTACCAATTAAATGTCAAGCTTGAAATAAAACATAAAAAATGCGTATTGCCCGTAATATTACAGAAATTGTTGGTCGAACTCCTTTAGTGCAACTCAATCGCATTCCGCAAGCAGAGGGTTGTGTGGGGAACATTGTGATGAAGCTCGAAAGCATGAATCCAGCAGCGTCAGTGAAAGACAGAATTGGCACTAATATGATTAATGCTGCTGAAGAAGAAGGTTTGATTACTCCTGGAAAAACGCTGTTAGTGGAACCAACTTCTGGAAATACAGGAATAGCCTTAGCAATGGTCGCAGCAGCTAAAGGTTATCGTCTGGTACTGACAATGCCAGATACTATGAGTTCCGAACGACGAGCAATGTTACGAGCTTATGGGGCTGAACTACAATTAACACCCGGAATTGAAGGCATGAATGGAGCAATAAGGCAAGCACAAAAAATTGTTGATACAACTTCCCATGCGTATATGTTGCAACAGTTTAGAAACCCAGGAAATGCGAGAATACACAGAGATACGACTGCGGTCGAAATATGGCAGGATACAGATGGAAAGGTAGATATGGTTGTTGCGGGTATAGGGACAGGGGGAACAATAACGGGTATCGCTGAATTCATTAAAGCACGTAGACCAAATTTTAAAGTTATTGCTGTCGAACCAGCTTCGAGTCCGGTGTTATCTGGAGGAAGACCCGGACCTCACAAAATCCAAGGAATTGGTGCGGGATTTGTTCCTCAAATACTGAAAGTAGAATTGATTGACGAGGTAATTGCTGTTACCGATAGTGAAGCTATCGCTTACGGACGAAGATTGGCTAGAGAAGAAGGATTGTTGTCAGGTATTTCAACAGGGGCAGCTTTATGTGCAGCCATTCAGGTCGCTAAACGTAAAGAAAATAAAGGGCGCTTAATTGTATTAATTCAGCCCAGCTTTGGAGAAAGATATTTAAGTACACCGCTGTTCCAAGATTTGGAAGTTAAGTCGGTTAATAGCATTAGCTAACGATAAATTAAAGTAATGCCACAATCTAATCACTACGAAACTCTGAATATTGATAGGAATGCAAGCCAAACGGAGATAAAGCAGGCTTATCGTCGCTTGGTAAAGTTGTTTCACCCAGATGTAACTCAAGAAACAACGGATAGGGAAAAAATTATCCGCATTAATGCTGCTTATGAAGTTCTAAGCGATACTCAAAGCCGTCAATCTTATGATAGAGAACTGCACTACAGCTTTGAGAATCATAGTAAAAGAAACGAACGTACTCAAACAGCGCAACAACAATACAAAAAAAGACGCAAGAAAACAAAAAATGCTGACGAGCAAATTGAGGAATGGCTACGCTTTGTATATCAACCAGTTAATCGCTTTGTATGTGGTATTCTTAACTCTTGGGAAGACCAAATCGAGAAATTAGCAGCAGACCCTTTCGATGATGAGTTGTTAGAAGAATTTCAGAACTATTTACAAGATTGTAAAGAAGAACTCAAGCAGGCACAAGTTAGTTTTAGTTATTTACCAAACCCCCCGAGTTTAGCAAGAGCTGCGGCTCATTTTTACTATACATTGAATCAAATTGGTGATGGTTTGGGAGAGTTAGAATATTTTCCTCTCAATTATGACGAAAGTTACTTGCATGCAGGACAAGAAATGTTTCTTATTGCAACTCAGCTATATTATGAGGCACAGGACTCTATGGGTGCTTATAAATAAATCAGAAATTAAGCACAGATATTTAATTCGCAATGAATGTGAATTTTTCAAGTGCAATTTGTTATTTTTATAGAAAATAATTGTAAATAAACTAAAAACAAGTTAAGCAAAAGTATAATTGGATATTTATTGAATTTTATTTTTTTATTATTCTTAATATATTAATTTATATTCGTTAAATATTAATATATAAAATATAATTTTTGTAGCTAGTGGAACGGGTAAGTAAAGATAATAATGCCTTACGATTGGGTTAATTTGAAATACTAACCCTATCCTAGAGCCGAATCATAAATTTTGTGATATTAGCTAAAATACAACTATTTATATTTTTAGCATCATAGGCTAATTGGGAAAATCATGCTAAAGATAAAGCTGTAATAACTAATTAAATAATTTAATAAAAAGTGCATTTTACTGCTGTAATGAATTTATTTAAATAAAAAATGGAAATTCAAGAAAATCTAATTTTAATTGTTGACGATAATATCAATAATATCAAAATACTATCTGAGGTGATGCAAGTACAAGGACATCATGTATCAACCGCTAGTAATGGTGAAAATGCTTTAAAAGAACTCAAAGCTATCTCTCCGGACTTAATTTTATTAGATATCATGATGCCGGGAATGGATGGATTTGAAGTTTGTCGGCGTTTAAAAGCTTCAGAAAAAACCAAAGATATTCCAGTAATTTTCATGACCGCTCTTACTGATACAGCAGATAAAATTAAAGCTTTTAAGCTTGGAGCAGTAGATTATATTACTAAACCATTTCAACAAGAGGAAATAGTAGCGCGAGTAAATGTACAGTTAAAGCTACGAAATTTGAATCGTGAATTACAACTATCTCAATTCAAATTAATGCAAGCGGAAAAAATTTCATCATTGGGACAATTAGTTGCCGGTATAGCCCATGAAGTTAAAAATCCAGTCGGATTTATTGCCGGTAATTTAGAACATACAGATAACTATATCAAGGACTTAATTAATTTATTAAATTTATACCAGAAATATTTACCAGATACACCAGAAGAAATTGATAAAGTAATTGATGCAATCGATTTGGATTTTTTATTACAAGACTTACCAAGAATGATTACTTCAATGAATCTGGGAGTTGAGCGTATCAGTAACATTATGCAGTCGCTACGCAACTTTTCACGTAAAGATGCAACACAAAGAAAATTTGCCAACATTCATCAAGGTATTGATACAACTTTGATGATTTTGTCTCATCGCTTGAAAGCTAACGAAATTCATCCCGAAATTGAAGTTTCCAAAAAATACGGCGATTTACCTGAAATTGAATGCTTTCCAGGACAACTAAATCAAGTATTTATGAATCTGCTCGCAAATGCAATTGATGTATTAGAAGATAAAGCACAAAAGGATAAAGATTTTATTCCTAAAATTAGCATTAGTACAGAATTAATTAATAATAACAACGTAAAAATTTGTGTTGCTGACAATGGTGATGGAATATCCGAAGAAGTGAAAAATCAGTTATTTGATGCTTTTTTTACTACTAAACCAGAAGGAAAAGGAACTGGTCTAGGACTTTCAATTAGCTATCAAATTATTACAGAAACTCATGGTGGAACTTTAGAATGTTTTTCTGGAGAATGTGAAGGTACGGAGTTTGTAATTGAGATTCCACTGGGAAGTAGGAGGTAGGAAGTAGAAAGTAGAAAGTAAGGAAGTAGATTCATCAAATAATAATAAGTAGCAAGTTGCGAATATAAAAGAGATTTTTGAAGGAATAATCGGAAAGTAACACCAAAAATATTGAGTTTACTTATGGCTTTTTACTTAGGGACATCCAAAAATTAAATTACTCAATTTCTCCATTTAATACGACTATCAGATTTTTTCTCCCCCTGCTCCCCTGCTCACCAAAGCGATTGATTATTTTTTTAATTGGAAGTCCCTTATCACCCACTACTTGCTATTAGTCCTTTGTCGCTCCCTACTTACTACTTGCTACTTGCTACTCATTACTCCTCACTTCCTCATTCCTGACTCTTAAATGCGTCTAGATAGTTTATGCTGGAAGCAGTAAAACGTTAAGAAATCTTAAATTCTGCTTTCTAGATACTCATGCAATGCATTGTAAATCGCCGCGCTCAGTTTTCGGCCAGTCATCGATATTGGTTCCCCGAACTAAGTGAAGCAGAGAATATTGAAAAATTCGGTGCTTGTGCTAATTTTCCTGGACATGGACACAACTATGTTTTGTTTATCTCTCTTCAAGGAGAGTTGGATGAATATGGGATGGTACTCAATTTATCTGATGTTAAACAGGTAATTAAAAGGGAAGTCACCAGTCAATTAGACTTTTCCTACCTCAACGATGTTTGGGAAGAGTTTCAGCAAATTTTACCGACAACTGAAAATATTGCACGGGTTATCTACAAACGGTTATCGTCTTATTTACCTATAGTTCGCGTGCAGTTATTTGAACATCCTCAACTTTGGGCTGATTATATGGGAAATTCAATGGAAGCTTATCTTACTGTAGGTACTCACTTTAGTGCAGCTCACAGGTTAGCTAGTCCTAAGCTGAGTAAGGAGGAAAATTTAGAGATTTACGGTAAATGCTCTCGTCCCAACGGACACGGACATAATTACCATTTGGAAATTACCGTCAAAGGTGAAATTGCAGAGCGTACCGGTATGTTAGTTGATTTAGGCGCTTTGAATAAAGTTATTGACGATTATGTGGTTGAACAATTCGACCATTATTTCCTTAATAAGGATATTCCTTATTTTGCTGAAGTAGTTCCGACTGCGGAAAATATAGCGCTTTATATCAGTAATACATTGCGCGAACCTATTGCTGAATTAGGAGCAAGTCTTTACAAAGTTAAGCTTATCGAAAGTCCGAATAATTCTTGCGAAATTTACTGTACTAATTCCGAATCCAATTCAAGTACAGTAACAAAAGATGAGCCGGTTTTAGTAAGGTTGTAAATGAAAGGGAGT
>CAKZYM010000676.1 GCA_937884685.1 uncultured Calothrix sp. | reverse complement strand
CTTCCCCCTCTGCCTCATTCACAATTCCCATATTATTAATAACTGTTCGGTCATAACTTATAAAGAAGCGTTATTATAGCGTTTGTCGCGCTTTTTGGGGATGGTATGCAAAAACAGCGATTGTTTTTGGCTTTGATTTTTGTTTTAGTAATTGCCGCAGTAACGGTAATTTCAACTATTCCGGTGCCTTTAGGGCTAGATTTGCGGGGAGGTTCGCAGTTAACTATTCAGGTTAAGACGACTCCTGAAATTAAACAGATAGGTGAACGAGAATTAGAAGCGGTACAAACAGTTCTCGGTAATCGAGTTAATGGACTGGGTGTTTCCGAACCTGTAATTCAAACTGCTGGAAACGATAAGATTTTGGTTCAGCTACCTGGTGTTGAGAATCCAGAACAAGCCGAACGAGTTTTGGGTGGTACGGCACAATTAGAGTTTAAGACTCAAAAGCCGAATACAGAACCCCAACTTTTTGCTTTACGAAATAGTCGCGCACAGCTTAGAGCAGAACAAGTACAGTTGCTTGCTGTTGAAGAGAAAGATAAAGATAAAGCTGCGATTGAAAAAAATACACAAGCACTGAAAAATAATCAAGAAGGAATTTCTGAATTATTTGATAGTTGGGAACCAAAGCTAACAGGAAAATATTTAAACAATGCTAGCCCTTATAGTCCCCAACAAGGTGGTGCTAGTTGGGCTGTAGGACTTCAGTTTAATCAAGAAGGTGGTAAGTTGTTCGCCGATTTAACTAAAAGTCTGGCGGGTACGGGACGTAGTATTGGTATTTTTCTTGATAATGAATTAGTTAGCGCTGCTTCTGTAGC
Organism: uncultured Calothrix sp.; assembly: GCA_937884685.1. Classification (GTDB taxonomy): domain Bacteria; phylum Cyanobacteriota; class Cyanobacteriia; order Cyanobacteriales; family Nostocaceae; genus Rivularia. The sequence goes on along the minus strand of CAKZYM010000676.1, from coordinate 1,864 downwards.
GGTTCAATACGCTAATACCGGAATCGCTGGTGGAAATGCTGAGATTTCAGGTAGTTTTTCTGCCGAAGATGCTCAAGGTTTAGCAGTGCAGTTGCGCGGTGGTTCCCTACCAGTACCTATCGAAATTGTTGAAAATCGTACAGTTGGTGCCACATTGGGATTAGATAGCATCAAACGCAGTATTTACGCTGCTGTTGGTGGCTTGATTTTAGTATTAATATTTATGGTGGTTTATTACAGACTACCAGGGGTTATTGCTAACATTGCATTGATTATTTATGCCCTTTTAACTTGGGCTTGTTTTGCTTTGCTTGGGGTAACTTTAACTTTACCCGGTATTGCCGGTTTTATTCTTAGTATCGGTATGGCCGTAGATGCCAACGTACTAATTTTTGAGCGCACCCGAGAAGAATTACGAGCCGGTAAATCCTTATATCGCTCTGTTGAATCTGGTTTTTACCGAGCATGGTCTAGTATTTTAGATAGTAATGTAACTACACTGATTGCCTGTGCAGCATTGTTTACTTTCGGATTTGGCTTAGTCAAAGGCTTTGCCGTAACTTTAGCTGTAGGGGTAGCAGTTAGTATGTTTACCGCAGTAACTTGTAGTCGCACGTTGATGTTTTTAGCAATCAGGATTGATTCAATACGTAAGCCAGAACTGTTCTGTCCCAATCTGTCAGCTTCAAATAAAGCAGGGGTCGCGTCATGACAATTAGTGTTAATAAATCGCGAACTCTTTGGTGGGGTGTTTCCAGTGCTATCATCTTCGCTGGCATGATATCCATGCTGATTTCTTTGCAGCAGATTGGCGCACCGCTTCGTCCTAGTTTGGACTTTATTGGTGGTACCCGATTACAGTTTGAAAGAGACTGTACGCTACCAAATAACTGCGATGAACCAGTTGATATTGATGAAGTCCGAGAAGTTGTAGCAGCGCAGGAATTAGCTGATAGCAGCATCCAGTTAATTGAAGATAGAGAAACTGGTGAAAACAACGGGGTATTGATTCGCTCAAAAACTTTGGATGTTGAACAACGTACCCAGTTAGAAAAAGCTTTGAGCGAGAAAATTGGTACGTTTGACTCGCAAAAAAGGCAGATTGATACAGTAGGACCTACTTTAGGAAGACAGTTATTTAATACTGGAATAACTTCCTTGATAGTGGCTTTCACTGGTATTATCATTTACCTTTCAATTCGATTTCAAAAGGACTATGCAGTATTTGCGATTATTGCGACTTTCCACGATATCTTGATGACAACGGGAATTTTCTCGATATTTGGATTACTGTTTGGTTTGGAAGTAGATAGTTTATTTATTGTTGCTTTACTTACCATTACAGGTTTCTCGGTTAACGATACCGTAGTTATTTACGACCGCATCCGTGAAACTCTGAAAGTAAATCCTAATCGTCCCATAGTTGAAATTGTAGACGATGCGGTAAATCAAACTTTAGCTCGCTCAATTAATACCACGCTGACAACTTTACTATCTTTAGTTGCAATCTTTTTATTCGGTGGTGAAACCTTAAAGAATTTTGCTTTAGCATTGATTCTGGGCTTTCTTGCAGGAGCATATTCCAGTATCTTTATTGCCAGCACCCTTCTAGCATGGTGGCGCGAACGAAGACAAAAATCAAATCCTCCTCCTGATAACAGCGAACAGTTGACAGTTAACAGTTAACAGTGAACAGTGAACAGTGAACAGCGAACAGTGAACAATGAACAGTTATCATTTACTAGTTGGTATCTACCGGTAAAGATAATTAGTTAAGAAATCTTGAATTAACAACTCCTAACTCATAATTCCTAACTCCTAACTCCTAACTCCTAATTCCTAACTCCTAACTCCTAACTCCTAA
>CAKZYM010000675.1 GCA_937884685.1 uncultured Calothrix sp. | reverse complement strand
TACTTACTACTCGCTACTTACTACTTGCTACTTACTAATTGCTACTCCTAACTTCTAACTGTTCACTTTTGACTCTAAAAGTTTTACTGCTGCTTGATATTGAACATCATCAGAGGTAGCTACCTGATTGATTGTTATTGGTTCTGAGGAAATTACTTTATCTGGGGTAATCCCTAATTTATTAATGTCTCTATGATTTGGGGTTTCGTACTTAGCAATTGTTACCGCTAAACCAGAACCGTCTGATAATTCAAATAATGATTGAATTAAGCCTTTTCCAAAGGTTTTTTCTCCTAAGAGAGTTGCACGTTTGTTATCTTGCAAGGCACCTGCTAATATTTCGCTGGCGCTAGCTGTTCCTTGATTTACCAAAACAACTAGTGGGTCTTGTGTTAATGCTGGTCCAAAAGATTCAAAGTTTCCTTGAATACCTTGCCGGTTTACCGTATAGACCACAATACCTGAATCTAACCACAAACGAGCTACTTCTATTCCCGCTTGCAATAAACCACCGGGATTATTTCGTAGGTCTAAAACATAACTATCAGCACCTTTCTCTTCTAATTCGCTGACTGCACGGGCTAATTCTGAAGGAGCATTGGCGTTAAATTGAGTTAAGCGAATATAGCCGATATTATTTTGTTTATCTTTTTGTAATTTAGCAATTACTGGATTTAAGGTGATGCGGTCGCGGATGATAGAAATTTCTTTGGGAGCAGTTCCGTCTCTATCTATGACTAAACTAACAGCGGTTCCAACTCTGCCGCGCATTAAGGAAGCTGCTTGGTCAAGGGTGAGATTTTCTGTTGGTTTACCTTCAATTTTGATAATGCGATCGCGTGGTTGAATTCCTGCTTTTTCTGCTGGGGAACCTGTGATTGGGGTAACTACCTCTAATTTACCTGTTTCGGGGTTTAAAGCAATTTGCAGTCCTACACCTGTCAATTCTCCAGAAGTATTAACCTGTAGACTGCGATACTGTCGGGGGTCTAAAAACCTTGTAAAAGGGTCATCAAGGGTTTTAAGCATGCCTTGAATAGCTTCATAGGCTGTGTCTCTGTCCTTAAGTCTTGATTTCAAAGCTTTCTGCCGCACTTGTGCCCAATTTTGATGGTTGAATGTGTCATCTAAATAAGCCCGATTCACAATTCGCCAAGCTTGGGATACAATTTTTTGTTCATCTGTTAAAGCTGCTGCTGGCGAGCAAAAGCTGCCAAATGCCAGCCAAAATGCCATAAGCAACGATAAAATGCCCCGAAATACCTTTAAATTGTCCATATACTCGTTTTTTACTCTTATTTCAACCAAATTTACACATCTATAAGTGGCTTGCGCGACTCTTGATAAGATGAAAACTATCTCTCGATTATGTTACTTTTTTTATAGAAGTGTTTTTGCTGGAATTAATTTTGGGCAACTCACTTCTCATAAATTGGGTCAATAGCGCCCGTGAAACGCTATGATCTAGTTTGTATCCACCTATTTTTTTGGCTTGGGTGCAATTAGAACGCAATACATTCCCTCCTGAGAAAGTGTTAATTTTCTTAAAGCTATCACTACTCTGATAGTTTAAAAGTAAATGAACTTTCTGACAGGCTCGTTCAAAATCTCTATTGGTGCTTTTAGCAAATCCTAAGAGATAATTATCAACCGCAATCTTTATCTAGGAATCTGGGTTGTATGACCAACGTAATTGACTGGTTTGATGAGCGCTTAGAAGTCCAAGCGCTTGCTGATGACGTTACAAGCAAGTACGTTCCTCCCCACGTAAACATTTTCTACTGCTTGGGTGGAATTACTCTTACTTGCTTTTTAATCCAGTTCGCAACTGGATTTGCAATGACTTTTTACTATAAACCAACTGTTGCTGAAGCTTATTCTTCGGTAGAGTACATCATGAACGAAGTAAGCTTCGGTTGGTTGATTCGCTCCGTTCATCGCTGGTCTGCCAGCATGATGGTGTTGATGATGATTTTGCACACCTTCCGAGTTTATTTAACCGGTGGTTTCAAAAAGCCCCGCGAATTAACTTGGGTAACTGGTGTTGTTTTAGCTGTAATTACCGTGTCCTTCGGTGTGACCGGTTACTCTTTGCCTTGGGACCAAATTGGTTACTGGGCTGTGAAAATCGTTAGTGGTGTACCAGAAGCAATTCCTGTAGTAGGAGTTTTGATTTCTGATATGTTACGCGGCGGTTCAAGCGTAGGACAAGCTACTTTGACTCGTTACTACAGCGCTCATACTTTTGTACTGCCTTGGTTAATTGCAGTATTTATGCTGGCGCATTTCTTAATGATTCGTAAGCAAGGTATCAGCGGTCCATTATAATTTCTCGGTTCAAATATTTTGATTTGACGGATATTTGACAGAAATTAAGAAGCACTCTTTTCTAAGGGATATGTTAGGGGTAAAACTGCTATTAGCGAACTATCTGTTTTAAAATTGGTTTAATAATAAACCAACACCGATACTTGTTTCTTCAGTTTCAAAAGCTTAATTATTCCTTTATGAGTGCCTCTAGGCTGACGGCTGAACCAAATTCACAATACTCAACTTAAAGAGAAGAGTACCTAAAAATATGGCAACAGTAAAAAAACCGGATCTAAGCGATCCACAATTGAGAGCAAAATTAGCGAAAGGCATGGGTCACAATTACTACGGTGAACCAGCTTGGCCTAATGATTTGCTTTACGTTTTCCCCGTTGTAATCATGGGTTCCTTCGCTTGTATCGTAGCTCTAGCAGTGCTAGACCCTGCGATGACAGGAGAACCTGCAAATCCTTTTGCAACACCTTTAGAAATTCTGCCTGAGTGGTATTTATACCCAGTTTTCCAAATTTTGCGTTCGCTTCCAAATAAGCTTTTGGGAGTATTGGCAATGGCTGCTGTACCTCTGGGACTAATTCTTGTTCCTTTCATTGAGAACGTAAATAAGTTCCAAAACCCTTTCCGTCGTCCGGTAGCTACCGCTGTATTCCTTTTCGGAACTTTGGTAACTATCTATTTGGGTATTGGTGCAACCCTTCCTTTAGATAAGTCTCTTACTTTAGGACTCTTCTAAATTGATTTGTTGCTAGCTTTTTTAAACGCTTGCGGGGTTTTTCTTGTCGGTACTTATTTGTAGGTATTGACAAGATAAATCACCGCAAGTGTTAATTTTTATTAATACAGAGGCTAATTTCCAATATCAAAATTTTTTAAGCATTTTAGTTAAATATGATGTTTGTTTAATATTTATGATGTTGAACTTCTCGTAAAAAGCGTTCTTATGCTTACTATGTAAAAATAATTGAGTTTTCATAACTAATAATAATAACTAACATTATTTTTTTCTTCTGTCCGCTGTAAAAATTTTCCTTTTCCCTCTGCTAGGGTTAATTAGCATTTAAGTACAGAAGCGCCGACATAATACTTTTTAATTGATATTCCTGTAAACCTTTAATCAAGCTTCATCACTCTCTTTTCTAGCAATCACAAAGGCTAATAGATAAAATATATTTGAAATAGGCTAAACATATTATCTTGGGTGAAGAAGGTAAAATGGTTATGATACTGTTATTTACCTGAGTTAGCGCTATTGAAAATATTGCAACGAATCAATTCAAAATCTGAATTATAAACTTAATTTTAAATTACTTTTAAGCATAATATTGAAAGCGTTACGCAATCAACTACAATTTTAAACACCTTTTCATCGTTTTTCCCCAACTCCCATACTTCGGGGCATCCGTATCAAAAAATATGAACAAAAAGTAATTGGAGATAAAGATTGTTGTCTTAGAATCGGAATATCATACTTAAATATATATAGTAAAGTAGTAAAAGAATTTACATTATGCTTTTTGTAAATTACAATACATTATTTTAGTTAATGAGGACAGACAAGCTGAGTATGATTATTATCTGGGATTTTTAAATTAAGAAGAGCGAATCAGATTTTAAAATCTGAACTTTATAAACTATAAAAGACGTAAGTAAAACTAATTCACCAATATTAAAGTCAAGGTCAATGCTAGCAATTGTGGAGCAAGACCATCTGACGGTTAAGAGCGAACTTAAGCTTCTAAACCAAGTGCAACAATGGTTTGAACAATTCTGTCTGCGTAATCTGTCTGGGCTTAGTTGGCTCGAAAGCCAACAGTATAGGCTTAATCTAGCGTTAGCTGAAGGCTTTACAAATGCTGTTCGTCATGCACATCAAGCTTTACCACCGGAAACAAACATTGATATTGATGTCTTACTGTGGAATGACAAACTAGAAATTAGAATCTGGGATTACGGTAAGCCATTTAATCCAGATGCAATAGCCGAACCAGAACCCGGTACTCTACAAGTAGGTGGGTATGGGTGGTTTCTATTAAGACGATTAGCAGACGAAGTTGTTTACAAACGCGATACAGATGGCAGGAATTGTTTGCTCATCGTCAAGCATGGTACGTAGGAAAATTAATTACGATTAGTATCAAACAACCGGTTTTTATTCCCTCGGGTTGGAATAAAGTTGCTGTAGTAGGCAAAATATTTATAAGCGCGTTTTCGAGTTTTAATTTACAGTGGATGTCTCACATCAATTTGTGGATTCATCACTTTACGTGTTGCTTATTACTTCGCTTTCGTTCTCAGTTATAAACTTGCTCTGTTATCACCTTTATCTACTGTTTTAGCTAACTAATTTTTCAGTAGGGTAAAAGGATTATTAATATCTGGAAATTTTTGTCTCAATTGAAAAAGTAGTTGGGAAACCTAAAGTATAAAAGCTGGGAGTAAGAATTCCGTTTGTGGTAATAAAGCACTCTAGTTTTGATAGACTTCTATTAGTTAGCTAAGTTTTCTATTTAGTAGCTAATAGGTTGGCATCAGTTTTTATTTTTATTACACTGTTGATTGAAAATTGATTAATTTGCTTTCGGTTAAGGTTTTATGTATTTAATTTGTACTCGGCTAGCGAGTAAGATGCATGTCTATAGGGGGCACATCCTGTCCTGACGGACAAGCTGCGCGAACGTTAACACCCCCTCAGAATATCTATGCTTTCTTCTAATACAATCTAGCTATCACTAACGGAAACTTTATTTTTAATATCTTCGTAGATTATTAAAGTGATATCTCAGGTGACTTACTTTAGATGTTTCTAAAATTATTTTTAATGTAAAATATTCAATAATTTTTTGTCAGAATTTAATTAAAATTCAATTAAAATTTATAATTTCTTTAACAAGAAAATACGTGTATAAAATAAATTATTTAATTCCGTAGACACCGCATTAGAGTTACAGTTATTGGTTTGTTATTATTTGACAGCAAGAGTAAAAAGCTAGTTGATGATTTTATTTAACTATAGATGTTTAATCATAGGAGAGACTCTAAACCTTAAGTAATTCTGTCAGGTTTGAATGTCAAATATACTTATAGTGAAATCAGAAAGCGAATATCTTCTAAGTTTAGATAGCGGAGGTAAGAGAGCAATATTTAAAAATAAATTATTATAAATAGTGATATGTGAATATAGGGAATATAAAAAAATGTTAATTACTAAAGCCGATAAAAAAAAATACTTGAATTTGATTCAAAGTAAAGAAAGTAATCAACCCAACCACATTTTTGTTTTTCTAGAAGTTTTCTCCCGTGAAGGTGGAATTCAATCTTATGTAAAAGATTTGTTCCAAGCTTACAACACATTATCAAAACCACTTCATGGAGAAGTATTTTTACTACGAGATGAAAAAAGTTGTATAAATCCTTTTGAATCAGAACGATTGCAATTTCGTTATTTTAAAGCTAAGTCTTCGCAAATCGGGCGAGCAAAGATGACTTTGGCTTTACTAAAACGCTTGATTCACGAGCGTCCAGACCACGTATTTTGCGGTCATGCTTATTTAGCACCTCTAGTAGGTACATTATGCCAACCTTTAGGAATTCCATATACCGTAATCACTCATGGTAAAGAAGTTTGGCAGCCTTTACCTAAATTAACTAAGACTAGTCTCCAGAAAGCTTCTCAAATTTGGACGGTAAGCCGCTACACTCGTGAAATTGCCAGTACCAACAATAGTTTAAATACCAGTAAAATCAAAATATTTCCTTGTGCTGTTAATGGTAATCGCTTTACTCCCGGAGCAAAACCAGCAGATTTATTAGAGCGTTATGATTTGAGTGGGGCGAAGGTTTTGATGAGCGTAACGCGATTGTGGTCTGGTGACATTTACAAAGGAGTAGATGTTACGATTCGAGCATTATCGCAAATAGCTGAAGTTTTCCCTGAAGTTAAATATTTAGTCATTGGACGTGGTGACGACCAAGCAAGATTGATGCAGTTGGCTAAAGATTTGGGGGTTCAAGATAAAGTAGTATTTGCTGGATTTGTTCCCACTGAAGAATTAGTACGACATTATCACCTTGCTGATGCTTATATTATGCCGTCTCAAGAAGGTTTCGGTATTGTTTATTTAGAAGCAATGGCTTGTGGTGTTCACGTATTATCTGGCGATGCTGATGGTTCGGCCGACCCATTGCAAGATGGTAAATTGGG
>CAKZYM010000674.1 GCA_937884685.1 uncultured Calothrix sp. | reverse complement strand
TTTATCTCTTGGGAAATCGAAAGGGTTTGCTTGAATTTAGCTAAGCAGTTTGGTGCTATGGGAGGTTTCACGAGTCGCGATTTACTTCCCTATGTCCTTGATGATGATGGGAAATTGCACTCAACTACTGATTATCAATGCTATTCTTTACAGATATTACAAAGTTTCGACGTTGGTCAAAGTAGTTTAGCTTCCTGGACAAATAGAAGGGTAAAACAGCATCCTGCTTTGAATAAATTTTTGCTGGAATGTGGGGTTTACCTTTTGAGTGACTGGGCCATTCTTAACGATACTCAACCAAAGCAATTGGAGCGGATTTTGAGTCAATTTCATTCTTTGAGTGGGATAGAAATTCAACAAAGCAAATGGTTATTGACGAGTTACCATGCTGTTTATCGCGTCCAAAGGTTACAGCAGCGTAAGGCTAAAACAAGTAAATGTCAGCCACCAACTATAGAGCAATTACAGCAAATCGGCGATAAGTTAAATAGTTTGAGCGGTGGTAATACCGGTTGTTCAGATATCATCACGGGTTTGCAGCAGTTGGCCCAAGCTGTAAGGGAATATCGGATTCACATCCGTGGTGGTTCTTTACCCACAACATCTATCGATACTGCTGAAGGTATTAATTATAATTCTTTGGCTTCTAATAATGTTGTTGATGATGATTCGGAAAATCAAACCGGTGAATTTCTCAAGTTATATCGTCCGCAATTTTTAGAATGTTTGGATAATGCTTTAGCTACGGTGACACAAACACGAGTCAGTAAAATACGACGAAAAGATGTTGTTAAAGCGAATAAGTTTTTGATTGCATTAAAATTCTTTCACTGTCAGGGATTATCGATGGGTGAAATTGCGAAACGAATTGAAATGAAAGCGCAGTTTCAAGTAACTCGTTTGCTGAAATTAAAAGAATTCCGCGCTGATGTCACTCACGAACTTTTGCTGATGTTGAAATCTCGGGTTTTGGAATTAGCACGAAATTATTCTTCTGTGGAAAGTTTACAAGTTTTGGAATCACAAATAAATACTGCACTGACGGAACAGGTTAGTAGTTTAATTGCAGAAGCGGAAGCTGAAGCATCTAGTTCTAGAAGTGAGTTTCATAAAAGTCGATTTGCAAAAAGGTTGTGTGAGTATTTGGACTCCGAGAAAGTAATGAGTAGCGAGTAGGGAGTAGCAAGTAGCGAGTAAGAAATATTTAGTTATACAAGTAACTAAAAAATCATTTGAAAATAAACAGTAATTGCGAGAATGAATAATTTATCAACAGAAGTATTACCAATGAGTCTAGAATTTCAACAGTTACCACCGGAAGCAGTTTCTTTGTCGCGATCGCAAATTATTCGAGCGGTAGAGTTGAGCGATGAAATTAAAGACGAGTCGAAGCAATGGCAAATTTATTTAAATGCTTTAAGCTTATCCGCTTTTGAAACCTGGTTGGAATCTAGAGGAAGTTCTTTTAATATCAATCTCTCGGAATGTACTGTTTTACAATCTGCTTCTGCTAATCTAATTCCCAATGTCGCTAATTTAAAAATTGGTGAATACAAAATCTGTATAATCACGATGGGAAGCTTTATTGACGAACAAGTTGATATATCTCGGATAGTTGTAGATTTACCGGAATATATTCCTCATTTTTATGTTTTAGTTGAGGTTATCGAAGAAGAAGAAAAAGCTGTTATTCAAGGGTTTTTATCTTATCAAGAATTTTTAATCAAACAGCAAAATGTTAACTTAATCCCAGATTCCGATTGGAATTACGAAATACCTTTAACTTGGTTTTGCAACGAACCAGATAGATTATTATTATATTTAAATTGTTTAGTACCCGAAGCTATTTCTTTACCAGCTATACCCACGAACCGGATTGAAAATTTAGAATTAACGAAAGAACAACTTATAAAAATATTACCTCAATTACAAACAAACGAAACTTGTCAGGTTTTAACGTGGGAACAAGCAACCGCAGTTTTAACTAGTCCGGAATTAGTTGATTGGATATACAAATTGCAAATTCAATCAGAAATATTATCCATAACATCTATAGAAAAACATTTATCAGACATCTTTAAATTAATTACCCAACCAGCAATAAACGTCGGACGCTGGTTGTGGGATGAATTAGATACATTAGCCGAACAAACCTGGAATTTATTACCGAATATTGCACCACAACCAGTAATGCGAACTCCGGTAGAAGAATTTACAGTAATTAGTTCGCAATTACAACAAAGAGGTTTAGAAATTCCGGTTCAAGCAAGGGGTGCTTATCAAGATTTATCCTTGGCTGGAGTTCCCTTAAGATTATATGCTGTAACTTGGCATTTGCTATCAGAAGCAGAACCTAATTCATGGACATTGTTGTTAATATTAGGTACCCCCGCATTAGAAACCTTACCACCGAATTTAAAATTAAGAGTAAGCGACCAGACAGGAATTTTGGTAGAGCAAGAAGTGAATCCAGAATTGGGAAATAGTTATTTATTTACGAGAGTGGTGGGGAATTTTGATGAGAAGTTTTTGGTTAGTGTTAATTTGGGAGATGGGGTTGAGATAACGTTGCCGAGTTTTGCTTTTGATATGAGTCGTTAACCTCACCCCTAACCCCTCTCGTTGTTAAGTAGAGGGGAAATGGATGTTATTTTGCGTCATGTATCATTCATAATTTAATTGAGTAAAGAATAAATACTTATCTCCTATCACCCGATAATATAAAATCTATTGGTATAGGTTTGGATTTATAGCTTATGCATTCCCGCATGAAGTATGTTATTGGTACTTTATTCTTTTCGCTTATTTTATTACCGAATGATGCCACGAAAATTCATGCTCAAACAGCAAATAAAAATCAACCGGATGTAGTTGAATTATTTAACCAAGCTGCTGCAAAACATAAACGAGAATTAAGAAACCTAATGGCAAGCAGACGTGGAAGTCTAATATACTTTCCAGATGCTTCATCGAAAAGTGTAGCAGAGGTTTTATCAACTAGAAATAATCGGGATTATGCTTTTGAAGCAGCATATAAGGACAACACCGCAGTATTGTTTTATTCTTACGAAAAAGAATATCTTCAAACATGGTTAATTAATAAACGAGGTATACAGGGATACCAGAAACAAAAAATATCGGAACAACAAATTAATCAAGCAATCGCGAATTTAAGAAATTCATTAGGTGTAGATTCTTTAAGCTTGGTTCGTTCTCCTCATCGAAGGGGAATAAAAGTTGTTCCTACTGCTATCAATAATAAGTTACCTATCAATCGTGCAAATGCACAAATAACAAATATTTTAATCCCAACTGTAATTAGAGATAAGTTAGCTTCAGTAAAACACTTGATTGTTGTACCAGTTTTAGGTATTGGTACTGTACCTTATCCTATTCTTCAGCCTTTCAATGATGATTCTTTTTTGATTGATAAAATGTCAATCTCGATTGCACCTAGTCTGTTCGATGTAGGTACAACAATACATCGTTGGAATCCAAAATATGCTTTTTCGTATCCCCTAGTTGTGGGAAATCCTTATTTACCAAAGAATGAAAGCTGGGTTGTTCCTGCTTTACCTGAAGCGGAAAAAGAAGTATTTACAGTCGCTAAAATTATGAATACTGTTCCTGTAATTGGAAAAGAAGCAACCAGAAAAGCTGTTGTTTCAAAAGCAGAAAATTCCAGCTTACTTTATTTCGCTACACATGGTGTCGCTAATAGTAGTAATCCCTTAGTCGGAGGATTTGTCATGTTTTCTGCCGATAAATTACAGCATGGTTGGTGGACTGCAAAGCAAATTCAAGAAACTAGATTGAGAGCGCAAATAACCGTTTTAAGCGCTTGCCAAACAGGTTTAGGGAAGGTTCATGACGCTGGTATTATTGGATTGGCACGAGCATTTCAAATTGCTGGAGTTCCAAGAGTTGTTATGAGCTTGTGGAGTGTTGATGATGCAGCGACAAGTGAATTAATGCAAGCATTTGTAAAACATCTGCAAAACGATATTCCAGCCGAAGCATTACGAAAAGCAATGATAGAAACAAGAAAAACACATCCAGCACCATCTCAATGGTCATCGTTTGTTTTATTCGGTACTCCAAGATAGAATCCTTGCCCATTTCCTTCAGGAGGAACATAGATTTATGTTTCTTCGTCCTAAGCAACGCTTTAGTACTCGTCACATAAACGAATCCAATCCCATTCAAAGATTAATATCGCTCCAGCATATGTTGTCACCTCTCTATCTATTAACGATAAAAAGTCTTGCTTTGTCTGTAATGCTTCTCTACTAGCTTCTGCATGATTTATTTATAAAATTCCATTAAATGATAAAATACTCTACAGACGGATAAAAATTGTTTAGTAACCGTCGGCGACGAAAAAGCAGATTATTGGATAGCTTAGGATTTTTTTGGATTCAGTAAGCAAACTTCTAAGCTGTCAATTTATAATAAACAAAACTATTGAAAATTATTTGCATTAGCTGAGTAGCAATTATCAACTTTTGTCAAGGCGAGAGTATTAACGTTTCTCAACAAATTCCTTACAGATCCAAGATGAAAAACTATCTATTGAGAATTCTGTGAAATGCGATTAAAGCTAGAATATCAATAGCACCGCTAGACGAAAATCCCATGAGCCAAGGCACTGAAGAACGGGTACGATGGACTATAGCCGATATTGAGTTATTACCAGATAACGGTAATCGCTATGAGATTATTGATGGGGAATTGTTCGTGACTAGAGCACCAAATTGGAAGCATCAAAGAAGCTGCACGAAAATAACCAGTGCATTAGATTAATGGTCAGAATTAAGTGGTTTAGGAGAAACTGTTCAGACCCCAGGAATAATTTTTACCGATGCTGACAACGTTATTCCCGATGTGGTTTGGGTGAGTAAAGAACGTCTTCCAATTTTACTCGATGAAGCGGGACATTTAACAGGTGCCCCAGAATTAGTTATTGAAGTGCTTTCTGAAAGTGTTCAAGACCAACGTCGAGATAGAGAAGTCAAGTTGAAGTTATATGCTTCTCGGGGAGTTCAGGAATATTGGATTTTAGATTGGAGATTGCAACAAGTTGAGGTTTATCGACGGGATAAAGCGCTTTTAAAGTTAGTGGAAACTTTGTTTAATACTGATGATTTAACTTCACCGATGCTACCTAATTTTATCTGTCCGGTGTCGCGTTTGTTTATCTAAAAATAATTTTTTGTCTTTACGAACTGCATAACTCCTCAAACTCCAGATATATAGGTAAACATAACGCAGCAATATTTATTGTTTTGGGCATCAAATCTGTCGTTATATGTATATCAATGTATGAAGGTGAGTTAGATTTATGCTTTCCCGTTTAATGTTTCTTGGTTTAATGTCGGTTAGCATCGCTGCTTCTCTAAGTGTTCCGGTCTATGGAGAGTCTTCATCACGGTTGAATCAAAAAATCCCTTTCTCGCTGACTCAAGGTTCTACGTCAGATGCAGATAAGCTATTTGAACGAGGGGTGCAGCTATTTCGTCAGGGACTATATTTTCAAGCTATCCCTGTTTATCAACGGGTGTTGGAAATACGACGACAGCAGGGAAATCAAGCGGAAGTTGCTCGTATTTTAAATAATATTGGTGAAGTTTATCTTAAGTTGGATAAAAATGAAAAAGCAAATCAATTTTTGCAGTCAGCTTTAACTATTCGTCGTCAGTTAAAGGATGTTAAGGGGGAAGGGGAGACTTTAAATCATATTGGCTATGTTTATTTTACTAGGAAGGAATACGATAAATCTTTAAAGTTGTTGCAGCAAGCTTTGGCTATTAGTCGTCGGGTTAATGATAGAAAGGGTGAAGGTAGAACTTTAGCTAATATTGGCATTGTTTATAGTTTTGGTTTCAATAATGATGCTGAAGCGTCGAAATTTTTAGAGCAAGCTTTTCGTATTCATCAGGAAGTAGGGGATAAATATCAAGCGGGTTTTACTCTTCCTAATCTTGCTCAAATCTATGGTGTTTTGAATCAATATCCTCGTGCTTTTGAAGTTTTGGAGAAAGCAAAGTTAATTAATAATCAAATAGATAATCAGGTTGCTGAAGTTAAACGATTTGCTATTTTGAGTTGGCTACATTTCCGACAGCAGGATAAACAACGTGCGATACAGTTTGGAGAACAAGCTTTATTGTTAGCAAGAAAAAATAATTTGCGTTTAGACGAATTGCGTCGTTTAAATTGGCTGGTAACGGTTTATTCAACTATAAATATTCCTCCTCAAACTTTGATTGATTATGCTCGAAATGCTGTAAATATTGCTAGAGAATTAAAGAAGCCTAAGTTAGAAGCTGAAGCTTTAAATAATTTAGCTCAAGGCTATATTTCTTTGGAAAATTACGATAAAGCTTTGGATATTTTACAAGCTGGGGTTAAGATTGCGCGAGAAGTCAATAATTTTGATGCGGAATCATTGGCTTTATCAAAGCTAAATTGGATTTATACTTTACAGGGAAAAAACGATAAAGTTATTGAAGCTAGTCTGAGAGAAT
>CAKZYM010000673.1 GCA_937884685.1 uncultured Calothrix sp. | reverse complement strand
GTAGTTAATGAATATCAGCCTCCAGGAAAAGAAGAAACCGCAGCCCAAATAGAAAAGCGTTTCAAAAAATACGAAAACCTCCCCATGCCAGTAGTTACAAATACTGAGCTAAATATCGAACTTTATCCAGATAAACGCTATTTCTTGGCTAAGGGTGAATATACTTTAGAAAATCGGACTCAATCCCCTATCCGCGAAATTCATTTATTAACCTTTATTAACTTGAAGCTTGATGAAGTTAAATATCCCGGTGCAAAATTACGGGAAGCTCATCCGAGGTGGGGATATTATATTTATGATTTAGAAAAACCACTGTTACCGGGACAAAAGCAAACCATGCAGTTTGTGACTAAAACCGAACGTCCCAAGGGATTTCAGAACCAGTCAGACAGCGATGATGTCTACATGATTTATCCTAACGATGTGGTTGGGAATGGAACTAATTTATATAGTCCATTTATCTTACCCTTCGTTGGTTACACCAAGATGGTAGAACATAAAAAAGCTTGGTTGCGACAAAAACTGGATTTACCACCTCTCGACCAAAGAATGCGGAGTCACGATGACCCGGTAGGATTAGAACAGGCTTTAATGGTGACGCATTTGGGATGGGGAAATACAGATGTTACCATTGGTACATCTAAAAATCAAACCGCAGTTACATCTGGAAAATTAGTTAAAAAATGGACAAAAGGAGATAGAAATTATTTCCGCTATCGGTCAGAAGAAAATCGCGGTAAATTTACTATTTATTCTGGAAAATACAAAGTTTATCGAAATAATAATTATCGAGTTCCTATCGAAATTTACTACCATCCACCCCACGAAGAAAACGTAAAATTAATTGCTAATCAAGTTGGTAAAGCTTTAGAATTTTATGAGAAAACTTTTGGTAAATATCCTTTTGAACAAGTACGAGTAGCAGAATTTGTTTATTACGACGGAATGGTATTTTCTGAAGCTGGTACTATTGGAATTCCTGAAGTTTTAGTGTGGAAAAGTCAGGCTAAAGGTTTAGGAAAAGAAAGCATCATCGACTGGACAACATATCTTTTAGCTCATAGTTGGTGGGAAGACCAAATCATAGCAGCAGATGTAGCAGGTGGAATGACAATCCGCGAAGCTTTGAGTGCTTATGCTAATTCGCTTTACCAACGTTCCCGACGTACCCCACAAGAGCAACTTTTAGCTAGAAAGCAATTCATGCGAGATTTCTTCCGTAGTAGAGGAAAAATTGATTTTAAAGAACCTCCCCTAACAGATATTTACAACGAATTACCAATCGCTCGTCATAAAGGAGGTATGATACTCGAACTAATTGAAGATTTAATCGGTAAGGAAGCAGTTGTATCTGGAATTCGAGAATTTTTGCAAAAGTATAGATATAAACAACCACCATATGCAACAGTACTCGATTTACGGGACGCAATTTTAAGTAAATCACCAGTAAATAAACGAGAAAAAATCAAAGAATTATTTTCCTCAGTAATTACCTACCAAGTAGGATTAACCGACGCAGTTTATCAAAAATTACCCGATGGAAAATACAAAATTAGACTCAATGTAATAGCGCAAAAACTGTATACAACTGACTTAGGACAGCAAAAATCAACAGCATTGAATCTTCCATTTACTATTAGTCTTGATGATGAAAGAGGAAATAAAATTTACATTAAAAAACATCAAATAAACCAACAGCAAGGAACCATTGATATAGTTACAAATAAACTTCCTACCTTCGCTGCTATTGATGGTAATTATGTTTTGCCATCCGCATTTTTACAGGATAATACTAAACGTCTTCGTCCTGCTTCTGGGGATTTAAATTAACTGATTTATAAGGAGTAATGAATATTTATAAATATCCACTGAACCGATATTATAATTATTTTGTTCGTTTAAATTAACTTCAAGAGAAAAGAAAGACTTATTGAAGTTTTTGCACAGTTTAACGGATGAATCGTTTATGAAAAATCGTGCTTTTAGCGACCCAAATCAAAATTAAATTTACTCATATACTATTTTTAAAATATATATCTCTAGTTACTAAGCAAGTTTTATCATAATTTCCCTTCTGATTTTTTTGCACGAGAACAAGCCCAATTATCAGATATAATTGCAGGAAAACCTTCGCTTATTGCTTCTGGACAAACTGCATAAATCGTCAACTGACAATCAATCAATTCTAAACCTGATTTCTCAACTTGATTGATGGCTTGTTTAAGAACAGTTTTATTATCAAACTCAATTGTCCTATTACATTGAGCGCAAACAATATGATGGTGATGATTAGGAGCAGTTCTATTAAGTTCATAGTGTTTGTGTACTTCTGCTAATTCCAACTCCCGGACTATTCCCATCCGTGTCATTAACTTTAAAGTTCGATAAATCGTCGATAAACTAATTCCTTCTCCACGCTTTTCAAGCAATTCATATAGGTCATCTGCACTTAAATGTTTCCCTTTAGGTAAATTTTGAAATACCTGTAAAATTACCTCGCGCTGTGGTGTCAATCGCCACCCTTTCGCATGAAGTTCTGCTTTTAGGGAATCTGAAGTATACATCAAACTATTCCTTACTTTCTATTATTACTTATATAATAATTATTATTATAGCCAATCTCACAATCAATAAATTA
The DNA here is from genome assembly GCA_937884685.1 of uncultured Calothrix sp. Taxonomy (GTDB): domain Bacteria; phylum Cyanobacteriota; class Cyanobacteriia; order Cyanobacteriales; family Nostocaceae; genus Rivularia. Next base: position 2,502 of record CAKZYM010000673.1, on the reverse strand, counting down.
AAAATGCAAAACTGTATTTAGAGTAAACGTGGGTAGTTGGTTTCTGCAATAGCTGTCTTTAGACCAATTTAAATTGTTTATCTAAATGTGTATTTGGTTGAAAATCAATAAATAGGTATCAAAAATAATTGATTTTATCAAACTATAATAATTGTAATAAATAATGATTTAAGCTATAAATTCAGAGCAGATATTCGTTTCATATCTATAAAATTTCATCAGTAAAGCTGACAAATTCATCAAAATATATTACTCAGGTGTCAGCGATGAAAATCAAGTTCAAGAAATAATGGAAGAATTGAAAAATTTAATACTAGATACCAACCTGAAACAATTGGAAATTGATTACCAATATTATTGTGAAGGGGGATTGCGATGATTCGGCTTGATTTTAACTAGCAGAGTATATGTCATATAAAGATGCTGTGCGACTTCAAGATATTATGCCAACACAGAAGATGAAAATGGTTTAACTAGCTTCTCTTGTAGAAAGTAAGACTTATTGCTTCCTGAAATTTAAAGATGTGCAAATTTGGAGCATATCGTTTGGCTTTTATGAAATTAATTTCTACAGCCAATACATATCGTATTCGACAAATCACCCTACAGGAAATTTAGACCCAAGTTTTCCACGAACAGAAATTTTCAAATAACTAATTAACCTAGAAGCAATTAACTCTACATAGAATCATGCCAATTTCTAAAAAAGTAGCAGATATCCTCTGGAAAGCAGCAGAAAGATACTTAGCTTCATTACCAGAGGAAGAACGCAATCAAATTTTGAGTACCGCTACAAATGACTGCGAGCGACCTGATACTGAACAGGTTACTTCCTCAACTAATTCATGAAAGATTGCGGTTAATTCTTCTCTAGTAATAGATTCCCAAAATCCTTCAGTCTTAGTGATGCTGCGTAAAATTTGAGTTCTGCTAGCATCCGCAACAAGATTAAGCTCTGAGGTTTTAATTAAGCTTTCTAGCTTTTGTTCCTTAATTCTTATCGTGCTGTCAAAATCAGGGTCGTTAAGCTGTTTTAACTTAAGAATCTGTTGCTGGAGTTCTAATATCTCTGGTGGTACTTCTTCTGTATTCTCTATTGGCATATTTTCGACTATTTTCTCTGACCTATTTTTTAAAGCTTGAATAGTAGCATCAACAGCATCTCCCAATCGAAAATAGGTTCTTACATCACATTTTCTAGGCTGACGTGGTTTTGGATATGCACCGGGACACTTTAAATGTTCGTAAACTTTGCCATTATACTTATTAGAACGCTTTTCCATAGTTGAGCCGCATTTAGCACATTTACATAAACCTACCAAAGGATTTGTAACATTTCTGCGTCTACCACAGGGATGAGTAGCTAAAATTTTATTTATCTGTTGGTGCTGCTCAATACTAATAATCCCTTCGTGTTGTGATTGAAGAATCACCTGTTTCTCTGAATCATCCGGATAATAACGAACCATCCCGCATAGTTGAGGATTAACTAACCATCTACGAAATGCTGAAACATCCCTAGGGAAGTCTTCATACTTGTATTTCCCTACTCGTTCTAATCCGTATTTATCAACTAGTTTTCTAATAGTTCCCGACAATTCACCTGATTCAATAAATAGCTCAACACATTCACGAGCTACTTCAATATAAGTTTTATTTGTACTTCTATATTGTTTAATATTTGGAGTAACAGTATCCCCGTTTTTTATAAAACCAAATATTGCTTGATATATCTTTCTTTTCTCTTGAAAATATCTATGTCCTTGGATAGCATTATATCTATTTTTATCTCTAACCTGAGCGGACATAGCAGCTAATATTCTACTAGTAAATAAACCTTCAGGAGTTTCTAAATCTAAACTCCCACCGTCAAGAAATATTAATTCAACTCCGAATTTTTGCAACTCTTCCCGAGCTACTTCCCAACCCAATGCAGACCGAGTAAATCTGTCAAAACATGGCACAATAATCTTATCAACTTTTCGCGACCTAACTAACTCTAATACTCGGTTATAGCCTTTACGTTTGTCAGAAGCACCCGATTCTATATCCCAATGAATTTGCTCTTCAGTTAACCCATATTCCTTTAACTTCTCGATGTAGCGCTCTAACCCGTGACCTTCTGAATGTTGTCTTTGAGTAGATACCCGACAATAACCTAATGCTCTTGATAAATCGCGCATAGTGACTGCATTTGAAACGATTTACCACATCATATCATTTTAGGTGGTAGTTGGCAGATATCCCACATACAACGTCACCTAGTACGTCATAAGATACGAAATCTAAATCCTGGTAAGCGCCATTTTCTTCTAAGAAGTTAATGGAAGTGATAATACCACGACCTGCACAACCTACACCAGGCTCAGGACCACCGGATTCTACGCAACGAACGCCGCGAAAACCTTCGAGCATTACTTCTTCAAGTTCTAAGTCTTCTACTGCACCGCGCTCGGCAGCTAATGATAGTACGGTTGTTTGTGCTTTGGAGTGGAGCATCAA
>CAKZYM010000672.1 GCA_937884685.1 uncultured Calothrix sp. | reverse complement strand
TTGTCAAAGCAGTAAACGGAATCTCTTTTGAATTACATAGAGGAGAGACTTTAGGTATTGTGGGGGAGTCGGGGAGTGGTAAATCGGTAACATCCTTGGCAACAATGCGTTTGTTGCAAAATCCAGGAATAATTAGCGGTGGTGAAATTTGGTTTCGTCCCCAGGAAAATGGTGAAGCATTAAATTTAGTCAACTTATCACCCAAGGAAATGCAGCTTTACCGTGGTGGTGATATTGCCATGATTTTTCAGGAACCAATGACTTCGCTGAATCCGGTTTATAACATTGGTTTTCAGTTAACAGAAGCAATTTTACGACATCAAAATATTTCGAGTACGGAAGCTCGTCAAAAAGCAATTGATAGTTTACAGGAAGTAAAACTTATTCCTAGCGACGAGCAAATTCGGGAGAATTTGATTGAAGCATCATCAACAACTTTGAACGAGCAGGAGCTTCCACAGTTAGTACAACAACACAAAGAAGCAGTATTAGAACGATTTCCCCACCAACTTTCTGGGGGACAGTTACAGCGGGTAATGATTGCAATGGCAATTTCATGTAACCCTTTACTATTAATTGCTGACGAACCCACAACTGCTTTAGATGTAACAGTACAAGCAACAATCATCGATTTGCTTGGAGAGTTGCAGCAGAAGCGGAATATGGCGATGATTTTTATTACCCATGACTTGGGATTAATCGCCGAAATCGCTGATAAAGTCGCGGTAATGTACAAAGGAAGAGTTGTAGAACAAGGGGACGCAGCGCAAATATTTACAAATCCCCAACATCCTTATACAAAGGGTTTGCTTGCTTGTCGTCCAACTTTAGACCGTCATCCCGAAAAGTTGCTGACAGTTTCTGACTACATGACCGTGGAAGAAACTGCTACAGGAGATGTAAAAATTACAGCAAAACAGCCAGCAGAACCCCCGGAAGTAACTTCTGATGATATTGCTCAAAGATTAGCAGCATTAGAAAAACAACCACCGTTACTACAAATCCGTAACTTAAAAGTTGGTTATCCGGTAAAAGGAATGTTTGGGGGTACCAAACGCGTTTTTATGGCTGTTAAGGATGTTTCCTTCGAGGTTAAGAAAGGAGAAACCTTGGGATTGGTGGGAGAATCCGGTTGTGGTAAAACAACTCTTGGTAGGAGTTTGCTGAGATTGGTTGAACCACTTAGCGGTCAAATACTTTTTGAAGGAAGAAATATTACTAAACTCAGAGGGAAACCATTGCAAAAACTGCGTCGAGAAATGCAGATTATCTTCCAAAATCCCTTTAGTGCTTTAGATTCGCGGATGAAGGTGGGTGATGCAGTTATGGAACCTTTGGTAATTCACTCCATCGGTAAGAGCAAAAAAGAACGAATTGACCGTGCAGCTTATTTATTAGAGAGAGTTGGTTTGAGCGTTGATGCAATGAATCGCTATCCCCACCAGTTTTCAGGGGGTCAGCGTCAGCGGATTTGTATTGCGCGTTCTTTAGCATTAAATCCTAAATTTATTATTTGTGATGAATCGGTTTCCGCTTTAGATGTATCCGTCCAAGCGCAAGTACTAAATCTGCTCAAAGAATTACAAGCAGAATTTGAATTAACCTATATATTTATTTCCCACGATTTAAGTGTAGTCAAATTTATCAGCGACAGAATCTTAGTTATGAATCGCGGTGAAATAGTAGAAACAGGTAGTGCAGAACAAATATATCGCGAACCAAAGGAAGAATATACTCAAAAATTAATTGCATCTATTCCTACCGGTAGTCCCGAACGAATGAGGAATCAATCAGTCAATAGTTAGGAGTTAGGAGTTTTTTTAACTTTAACCTTTGAGCTTTTATCTCTAACTTTTAATATTGATTCACCCCTTCTTTAAACTGCTATCATAAATCAAACTCCTACTACTCCTGTTGTTGAAAAAGAAGTTGATGTTATCAACCGGAAAGAAATTGTTGACAGAAAAACTGTAGTTGACCACGACGAGGTAGTAATTGTGGACAACAGAGACAACAGCATTCGTTAGATTTTAGTTGAATAATTGAATAATTTTTAATTTTTAAAACCGGTTATTTTACAACCGGGTTTTTGGTTTAATGTAGATTCTTAAGTAGGGCTTGCTGAAAAAGCCTAGAAATTTAAAATAGAACCCACAGAGCTTAAGAATATTAGGTTTTGCGGCTTGAATTTTAAATAATCGCAATAATTTTAGAAAAAAGTGCAAGGGTTTTGAGCCAGTTCATCACATAAGCTTGCACAATAAAAGGAGAAAAATCTCTGAAAGTTTTATCTGGTAAGACTTATAATTTTATTCAGCAAGCCCTAAGTAAACTGTGAATAGTTCCTGTTAAGTTAGTAGTTAATGATTTATCGCTTATAAAAAAATTTTAATAATTTAATTAATAAAATACCTAGAGATATAAAACAAATTTTATAATTCCTACTTCTTACTGTTTACTGGTAACTAATGACTGATAACAGATGATCCACACCCGACCGGTGAACTACTGCTAACTGATAACTGATTCAGCAATTCGTAATTTAGCAGAACGAGAGCGGGGATTAGTAGAAATTTCTTCTTCTTGAGCAGTAATTGGCTTTTTAGTTAACACCTTTAGCCACTGCGAATCTTTGAAACTATGCTTAACTATCCTATCTTCCAAACTATGGAAACTAATTATTGCAATCTTTCCACCTTCAACAAGTGCTAAAGGCGCTTTTTCTAAAAGAATTTCCAAAGATTTTAATTCATTATTAACCGCAATTCTTAAACCTTGAAAAGCCCGAGTTGCGGGGTGAATTCTTCCATAACGATATTTCCGGGGAACAGAATAAGATATTGCTTCTGCTAGCTGAGTTGTAGTATTAAAAGGACGATTTTCAACAATCCGCTTTGCAATTCGTCGTGATAACCTTTCTTCACCATATTTATAGAAAATATCCGCTAATTCTATTTCATCCCAATGATTAATTATCTCACCAGCATTTAAAGATTGTCTTCTATCCATTCGCATATCTAAATCAGCTTCATAGCGAAAACTAAAACCTCTTTCTGGATTATCCAAATGGTAAGAACTGACACCTAAATCAGCAATAATTCCGTCAAAAGTATTAGCTGTAAAATTATATTCGGCGAAGTTACTGCGAACAAACTCGACACGATTTCCAAATCCTGATAAATTATTTTTCGCAGCTATCAAAGCATCTTCATCTTGGTCAAGCGCAGTAATTTGTGTATTCGATGCAGATTCTAGTATTAACCGAGAATGTCCACCACCACCAACCGTTGTGTCTAAATAATGTCCGTTTTCTTGAATATTTAAACCTGTAATTATTTCCTTTCCCAAAACGGGAATATGTGAAAAAGTAGGTTCAAAATTAGATGGTTGTGACGATTGGTTAGTTATTGGCATTTGTATCTGAATTTGATTTTTCAATTTAGGGAATATCTATTAAAGTAACAGATGGACGGTTGAGAAATTTATCAATTGACCGAACAGCAACATTCTCAACAAACTCAAAGAAACCGGTTTTCTGCAACTGGTGCAAGATGTAAGTCAACTTGTTTTAATCATATTTGACCAAAATTATTTATCCATTCAACAAGCAAAAAGTAATTTAAGCATTTTGATTTCATAAATTATTCCAGCATTGTGGAAACAAGATTTTATCTAATCTTCTAAATATAGAGCATTTATAAAAACGCTTTACTAGTTAAATTGAAATGATTTCAAAATTGATAAAATTATATAAATGTCAAAAAGGCAAAGTACACGTCCAAACAGATTGTACATAATTTTGTACCACGTAGCGAATACCTAACTTTTTTACACAGTCGTAAAATCGTTGTCTTAATGAGAATTTCTGCAATAATAATGATATTTAATAGCAATAAGATAGGGCAATATTATTTTTTATGACAATTTACCCCCAAAATCATGTATTTAGATGTAGAACTGTTGAGTTAGATTAAGACAAAAATGAATTTGATACTGTAATTTTTCTATAAAATCAGTGTTTAAACTTAGATAGAAAGGATATTGTTGAGAGAACTCATTAAAACCGTTTTCGTTGCTATCTGCGATTTCTCTTTTAAATTAATTTAGTAATTCGTAATTATTTTTTGATTATAATTTGTGGCTATTCTCATTCAAGTGACGACAGGAAATAAAGCGTATCGAAAAAAGCCAACTCACAAGGAAACTACAATTTAGTTTAAGAGTATTTGGTATTGTTCAACGGTTTCATAGATTGAACTTAAAAATAATTTTCATCATCTAAATCTTCTACGGCATTAATTTCAGCATTAACATTGGCAGCATCCTTTGACAGAACAACAGGAATTACTTCAAACTCAACTAAATCTTGCCATTGCAATGTCCATTTTTGAAACAAGGTTAAATCATCGCATTCCATCAATTGAAAACAACGATTAAAATTCACTTCAACCTAGCTATCAATATATTTCAAACCATCAGGCAACATTCTTCCTCTTTGTTGATATCGGTAATATACTTCTCTTGTTTTATCATCTTTAAATTTCTCAATGACCATCAATCACATTGGATTTCCTTTGGTAATATTTGATGTTATGTAGATAAACCTCACCCCTCTCTCTACCCTTTTCTCTCTTCTTATAAAAAAGAGGGGTGTTTGAGGACGGCTTAAAAAAAATTTAATTATTTCAGTTATTTACTTTTTTTATTCCAGAACCTACTCAGACCGTAAAGAAAAACAAAAGCCGAAATTGCAATCGCGTTATTAGATTCGGGAATATCTTTGACAAATACTATTGAAGTGGGGCCATCCAAACCACCGGAGCTAGTAGGAACAAAAGCATCTAAAAAGTCTCCTGTGTTTCCGTCATAGCGAAGAATGCTATCAGTTTCAAAGCTATTAACGTATAAATTACGGTCGAATCCAAACACAGCTTCTACAGGACGGTCAAGTCCTCCGCTATTGCTTTCAACAAAGTTATCAATAAATTCTCCCGTGGTACTGTCGTAACGAGAAACGCTATCTTGACCGGGATTTGCAATGTATAAGTTACCATCTTCAGCAAAAGTGAAGTCGGCAAATCTATCACCTTGATTACCTGTTATGAAAGTATCAATAAAC
>CAKZYM010000671.1 GCA_937884685.1 uncultured Calothrix sp. | reverse complement strand
AGCCGCTTCCAGATAGGATTTTAAGACTTCTGTGTACACCGTAGCCTTATCAAGGGAGAGGGGTTCAAAACCTCTTTATTAAGTAACCATTAAATATAAATACCCGTGCTGTACGAGTAATTGTAAACTTATATAAAGTACTCATTCATACTCTACAGAAAAATGAATCGCCGCAATTTTCTCAATATATTATTTGCCAGTTTTTTCGTATTCTTGGGATGGCTAAATTTCACTCCTGCTGCGGATGCGATGGGTGGTAAGCTACCTACTATCAACGAACCTGCACCGGAATTTACTTTACCGACTAATACCGGAGATGGAGAAGTTTCGCTTTCCGATTATCGCGGTAAATGGGTAGTGCTTTATTTTTATCCCAAAGATTTTACTCCCGGTTGCACAATCGAAGCTCGTCGTTTTCAAGAAGATTTACCAAAATACTTAGAAAGAAATACCGAAATTATTGGTGTTAGTGCTGATGATATTGATTCTCACGCTGAATTTTGCGATTCTGAAGGTTTGAAATTTCCTTTATTAGCCGATACAACTGGTGCTGTAAGTAAAGCTTACGGTTCTTGGTTATCGTTTGTTTCCAGCCGTCACAGTTTTATTATCGACCCAGAAGGAGTTTTACGAGAAACTTTCGTCAAAGTTAATCCAATTGTTCATTCTCAAGACGTAATGGCAAGACTTAAGGATTTACAGCAAACTACTTAATTACAAAATGCGGAGACGTTGCACTACAACGTCTCTACATAATTTATCTATTGGCAATTTATAGCTTAAAATCTCAAATCAACGCATCCGTTGTTAAATTCAAAATCATATTATCTGTATTACATTGATTGCGACAATTATTAGCAAAATAAGCTAAAAATAGAAATAGGAAGGTGATAATTTTTCAACGAGGCAGAAATATGGATTTTGACCGCGAAGTCCCGGTTGAAAATAGTACCGAAGAATTAGAATTTGCCGAGCCAGAACCTCGCAAACCTTTGAAAATATTGCGAAATACAGAAGCTTTGCTGCGTCGTCCAACTGTTGCTGCATTAGTACCTATTTTACCTGCCAAGTTAAGTGAAAACTTGCAAGATGCTTCCGATATTGCCGATGATTCTTTAGAAGAATTAGCAGAAATAGACCTAAGTAAAGTTAACGATTGGGAATTACGTCCTTTCCGAATTCGGATTGGTTTAAGCTTTGTTGGATTTAGTTCGTTAATGATTCTTGTATTGGCGCTTTTTTTTACTACCCTACATCCAGAAATGAGCGCAACTCAACAAATCGGAACATTTTGGAGTGAGTATATTTGGTTCGTTAGTTTGGGTGTTGCTGGAATGTTTCTTTTATGTAGAGAAGCAATGCGTCCAATTAATAAGGACAACTTAGAAGATGATTGGTAAACAGTGAACAGTGAACAGTGAACAGTTAGGAGTTAGGAGTTAGGAGTTAGGAGTTAGGAGTTAGGAGTTAGGAGTTAGGAGTTAATAATGACCAATTACCTATTACCTATTACCTATTACCCATTACCAATTCCCTATTCCCTATTCCCTAGATAATAAATATTGCTGCAAATAATAAGTATCTGCTAAGTTTTGTTTCTTTATTTTAATTGATTGTTAATTGAGGATTAATACTCATTACTGTAGAGGCTGATGAGCCAATTAATAAGTTGGCGGTGTATAAGCTTTTGCGGGAATTAATTTGTGATGAATCATGATGCTTTTATTGTTAAACCTGGTTCAAAGATTTCTCTGAAAAAAGATTATGATACTGCTTTTACCGCTAATTTTGATGAAAAGGGCGATGCTAAGGTAAAGCTGCAAAAGGATATTGAAAGATTGGCTAAATACCAAGATGTTCTTTATGCTCAAAATACTCATGCGCTCTTATTGGTTTTTCAAGCGATGGATGCTGCGGGTAAGGATAGTACTATTAAACACGTTATGTCTGGTATTAATCCTCAAGGTTGTCAGGTTTTTAGTTTTAAACAACCTTCCTCGGAAGAATTAGACCACGATTATTTATGGCGCAGTTCTAAAGCTTTACCGGAAAGAGGTAGAATCGGTATTTTTAATCGTTCTTATTATGAAGAAGTTCTGGTGCTACGGGTGCATCCGGAATTACTTGAAAAACAACAATTACCTAACTATGCAAAAGGAAAACATATTTGGAAGCAGCGTTTTGAGGAAATAAATAATTTTGAAAAATATTTGGTTAACAATGGGGTTATTGTTCTGAAGTTTTTTCTAAATGTGTCAAAAAAAGAACAGAAAAAACGGTTTATGAAGCGTATCGAATTACCAGAAAAAAACTGGAAGTTTTCTGAAAGTGATGTCCGCGAACGTGCATTTTGGGATGAATATATGAATGCCTATGAAGATGCTTTTCGTCACACTAGCACTGAATGGGCACCGTGGCATATTATCCCTGCCGACCACAAATGGTTTACTCGTATGGCCGTTGCTGATATTATCTGTTCTAAACTAAAGGAACTAAAGTTAAAGTATCCTACCGTCACGAAAGAACATAAGCAGGATATCTTACGAGCTAAGGAAATTTTGGAAGCGGAAGATTCACACTTAGCAGTTACCAGTTAATATTTCTTCGTGATTCATCTCTAATAATGTGGTACTATTGTACTGGTATAGAGCTATGGAGATGAAAGTGCAGTGTCAGGAAGTATCAATATTTTACATCTGCTGTAACTATTTTAAGGTAGTTGCAGCACGGAAGGTTTTAGCGAATTTAATACCTACGATTTTGGTATCTATGTTCATTCGGACGATATTTATATAGAAGTTGTCTTAAAGGCTACACTTCGTTGTAAGCTTGTACGAAGTTAAATATTTGAAATTCTTAGTCAAATTTAAAGAAATAGCTTTTAGTTATGTCGATTATTGCTCTGAGAGCTTGGTATATCGAAAAATATGAGCCGATTCCAGAGTTGGAGAAACGTCAGCCAGATATTCGTATCAGTAAAAAAAGTTTGTTGAAGTCGGCTTTAAGAGCAGATTTTTTGGAAGATAGCGAGGATGTCAGAAATTCGGTTTGGTTTAACCGTTATCTGGAAGGGGACGATATAGAATTCTATATTGAAGGTAGTGGTGGTTACAGTGTCGCTAACATTGATTTGATTAGCCATGAAATTTATTTTACCAAGCAGGCTTTATTGTCGCAGTTAGAGCCAACAATTTTTTTGAGTTATCAAAGTGAGTATTCCGAAGCTAGCGATGCTTTGAGAGAGGGATTGCTTGATACTCTGGATAAATTAAATTTGCGATCGCGACTTCCGTTAAAGTTAATCGAGTCAGTTCGTCCTAAAGATGCTCCGATGAGATTAGGAAGCAGTATGATGAGAAAAATTCGCAGAAGCTTGTTATTTATTGCGGATGGGACACCAATTACGAGTGTAGATAGCGGTAAGGAAAAACCTTTGCTCATTCCTAGCGCGAATACCTGTATTGAACTTGGTTACGCGATTCAAAGTAAGCGTTCGGAACAAATTTTAATCGCACAAATGCAACGTGAGGATTATATTGGAGCGTTTCCCTTCGATTTGACCACAACTCAAATTATGCAGTTTAAAGATAGCAAAGAATTAAATAATATTCTGCCGCAAACAATTGAAAATGTTTTAGCAAGATTTAGGTTATTTGCATAAAAGGGAGCAGGGAACGGGAGCATCCCAATTTTTTTTAACATATGGTAGTGCGAGCATCTTTCTCGCACTACAAAATAAAAAAATTAGGGTGTTCCTGTAGGGAGAGGGTAATAGGTAATAGGTAATAGGTAATAGGTTAAAAATATTTGGTAAACATAAGGAAGACGGAATAAAAAATGGGAGCATCCCAATTTTGAACAAAATATTTTAACCAACACCCTAGAAGGGTGCGGCTATGCAAACAAAGCCCACCTGCGTGGGCTTAGAACTCTTAGCTAGCACACGCAGGTGGGCTTTGTAAATATAGCCCGAGGCTTTTAGCCTGTGGGATTTTTGCCTTCATTGGGATGTTCCCTGAAAAATAAACTAAAAGTACTTTCCTACTCCTTACTCCCTATTTCCTACGTTAAAACATCTTCAATATCAAAAGAATATAGTATGCTCGTCGCTTTTTTAACTAATTCTTCGGTACCGCTAACAAAGATTAAGTATTTCCCAGAGTTTAGACACTTTTGATAAAGCCAAGCATCTTCATTCGTAACAACAGAATCTGTATTACTAACTATAAAAAAGGCACTTAACAAGCTAAAAATAGCTCCGAATAAGCCTCCTATAATCCAATTAATAAAATTAGCTGCGGTAATTATTTCAATATTAGTGAAAAAAAACAAAGTATAACCAGCAGCAAATCCACAAGGAACTAACCAGTAAGCGAGACTTTGGATACTATTTAAATTTTGCAAATTAGGTTGAATTATTCCATAGTCATCTGTATCTTTATATCCTTCACCTAAAATACTAATTTGTGCGCTGGAGAAACTTTCTTTTTCTAGAGCAGTAAAAGCGGATAAAGCTTGCAACCTGTTTGGGTAGACAGCAATCAGATAATTCATATAAATAATTTTAGTTTTTCGCTGTTAAGGAATGCTATTTGATTTCTCTATTTACTTGAAAAAATAAAGATAAATAGGGAGTAGGGATTAGGGAGTAAATAAGAAGTATTTTAATGATTGATAATGATTGATTGTTTAAAAACTTTCACGATTGACTATTCCCTATTCCATATATTTTAACTTTTAACAGCATAATATAAGTATAGCTATCGCGATTTTTCAACTATAACTTGTAGCTTGATATTTAATGGTTATTCAAAT
>CAKZYM010000670.1 GCA_937884685.1 uncultured Calothrix sp. | reverse complement strand
AGGACTTGAGTTTGCAGTATTATCGCTATTAAGTTGCCAATACTTATAAGCAGCGTAAGCAAAGGTGACAACTCCGGTAATAATTGCAGATTCATCTACTTCAAATTTAGGATGATGCAGTGGGTGATTAGTGTCTCTATCCGTAAACCCTACACCCAAACGGAACATTGAACCCGGTGCTTTTTCTAAATACACCGAAAAATCTTCTCCACCCAAAGAAGGTTCGGGTAAAATTTCAACTCGTTCACCACCCCATGCTTCTGCTGCTGCTGATTGTATTATCTGAGTCAGCGCTAAATCGTTTTGAACGCTAGGTACACCTAAACGATAGTCAACTTTGTATTTTGCACCGTAGGTATCGCAAACATTTTTGACAATATTTTCAATCCAGCTTGGCAATTCCTTGCGACTGTCTGGATGTAGAGAGCGTACCGTTCCTTGCAAACGCACCGAATCAGCTATGACATTTGGCGCTCTACCACCGCTAATTTTCCCTATACTTAATACTACCGGATGTAAAGGATTTTGCGTGCGGCTAATTGCTTGTTGTAGCATAGTAATTACCTGTGCAGCTATCCAAATCGCATCAATTGCTTGATGAGGACGCGCTCCATGTCCCGACTCACCAGTAATGATAATTTCTAAATCGTCTGCTGCTGCGGTTAAAGCACCATAACGTACACCAATAGAACCCGCAGCGATAGAAGGGAAAACATGAACTCCCAAAATACTATCTATATTATCCATCGCTCCATCTGCAACCATCCAGCTAGCACCTTGAGCAATTTCCTCTGCTGGCTGAAAGATGAACCGTATTTTTCCCGGTAACTCTTGTGACAACTTAGACAAAATCATAGCCGTCCCCAAACCCACAGTAGTGTGGACATCATGACCGCAAGCGTGCATAATTCCTTGATTGCGCGAAGCATAATCTAAAGATGCTAGTTCCTGAATCGGTAAAGCATCCATATCAGTACGAATCGCCAAAATCCTCTTATCATCACCATTTCCGTCAAGTTCGCCAATTACCCCGGTTTTACCAACATTTTCCTTTACGTGAATACCGTTAGAAGATAAAACTCCAGCAACAAAAGCAGCCGTTTGGAACTCCTCACCACTGAGTTCCGGATGGGAATGAATATGACGACGAACTTCAATTAAACGTGGTGCTAATTCAGCTGCTATATCTTTAATACGAGAAAGCATTGATTAATTCTTCTACTTCTACAAGCTTTTTACCCATAATAAAGAAGTGTAGCGCTTATTACCGTTCAATTTATACAAATTATTTTATTGAGAATTGGCGATTGGGGATTGGTAATTAGTAATTGGTAATTGGTAATGGATAATGGGTAATTGGCAATAACTGCTCACTGCTCACTGTTGACTGATAACTGTATTATGATGTAACATACATGAATCAACTCTTGAAATCAACGGTAACGGGTTATGTAGTTCTTCAAATCATTCAAGTTTAATATTTTGCGCGAATATTTCCTTCTCGGACGCTTATATTTTTATTCGCTGCAAACTCTCAACGTAAATTTGATTTGAATTTTGATTGAACTTAGCAAGAGTTAAAAGCAATGAAACAAATACATAAATATCCGCGTACCCATCACATTCAGGGTTCGCGACTCCAACCTGGGGATGAAGATTTAAATGATATCCCTTTTGCAGAAATCAAGAATCGCTATGTAGTGGTTGAAGAAAAAGTTGATGGTGCGAATACTGCTATTAGTTTCAGTGCTGACGGACAAATTCAACTGCAAAGTCGAGGACATTACTTAACAGGTGGACCGCGAGAAAAGCACTTTAATTTGTTTAAGCAGTGGGCTAATACTCATGCTGCTAGTTTTTGGGAAGTATTGGGTACTCGTTATATTCTTTACGGGGAATGGCTGTATGCAAAACATACCGTTTTTTACGATGCTTTACCTCACTATTTCTTAGAATTTGATGTTCTGGATTTAAAGAAACAAGTATTTCTGAGTACAAAGAAAAGACAGCAATTACTAACAGGATTACCGTTAGTTTCTGTACCCATTCTATTTGCTGGTGAAATTTATTCCTATAAGCAATTAACTAGTTTTTTAGGAAAATCCCATTATCAAACCTCGAAACACTTACAGAATTTTGAACAAATTTGTTTGAAAAAAAAACTTGATGTTCAATGTTCCTTGCAACAAACCGACCAAAGTTCTGTAATTGAAGGTTTATACATCAAAGTCGAATCAACAGATGTGGTCGAAGAACGTTACAAATATGTTCGTTCGAGTTTTTTAACGACCATTCAACAATCAGATGGACATTGGCTCAACCGTCCGATAATTCCAAATCAATTGCGTGATGGTGTTGATTTATTCAGTGAGCAGTGAACAGTTATCAGGGGGGAGAAAATTTCTAACTCCTAACTTCTAATTCCCAATCTAAAATCTATATTTATGTATGCTTTTCCTTATTGCCCAAATAAGGGTGATTTTGCTATAAACTGGCGCAAATTAGAAGATAAATTCGAGTGGTTACGGGTGCTTGCTGATTGTCCCCAAGATGTGCGTTACCACG
>CAKZYM010000669.1 GCA_937884685.1 uncultured Calothrix sp. | reverse complement strand
CTGCGGAATGGTTTGATTTACCAAATGTTGAGAAAATTATTGTTTACGACCATCACCTCGAACAAACTCTGGATATTCCCGCTACTGAATCTCATATTCGTCCGGTAGGAGCTGCTACTACTTTAGTTGTACATGAATTACAAAAACAGCATATTTCTCTGACTCCTACTGAAGCGACTGTAATGGCTTTGGGTATTCATGTTGATACTGGTTCTCTGACTTACGACCAAACAACATCGGAGGATGCTTTCGCTTTGGCTTGGTTAATGCAGCAGGGAGCTAGTTTGTCTGTGGTAGCTGAATATGCTGAACCTGCTTTATCTCCACAGCTACAGCGTTTACTTAAAATTGCTTTAGAAGATATTGAAACGGAAAAAATACGCGGTTATAGGGTTGCTTGGGTAATTATTAAGACAGAAGAATTTGTTGCTGGGTTGTCGGGTTTAGCCTCGGAGCTAGTTGATTTGATGGAAATTGACGCTTTGGTATTGGCTCATGAATATCAGAAAAAAAGCGGATATCGTTTATCAATAATTTCGCGATGCTCTTTGAGAGCTGCTTCGCAAACGCAAATTCCAGAGACTAATTTAAATAAGATTTTAGAACCTTTTGGTGGTGGTGGTCATGCAAAAGCTGCTTCAGCAAGTTTGAAGGATGTAAATTCCAAGGAAATATTAAATCAAGTTATTGAGGAATTAAAAAAATCAATTCCCTATCCACCAACAGCGAAAGATTTAATGTCTTCTCCAGTGAGGACTATTCCACCAGATACAACTATTGAGGAAGCACATCGGATTTTGTTACGTTACGGACATTCTGGTTTATCTGTTGTTGATACTTCGGGGAATTTATCTGGTATCATTTCGCGGCGAGATTTAGATATTGCTTTACATCACGGATTTGCTCATGCTCCAGTGAAAGGTTATATGTCAAAGAATCTTAAGACGATTTCCCCGGATACGACTTTACCAAAAATTGAATCTTTGATGGTTACTTATGATATCGGACGTTTACCGGTATTAGAAAACGGAAAGTTAATCGGGATTGTCACTCGTACCGATGTTTTACGAGAATTACATGAAGGGAAGGAAGAGAAGAAAAATAAACAAGAAGATAAAGGGGAAAATTCAGAAACTCCGACTTTGAATGATTTACGCAACCGATTAGAACCAGTATTGTGGGAGTTTCTAGCAGCAGTATCAAAGGAAGCAGAACAAAGAGGTTGGCATTTATATATAGTAGGTGGTGCAGTACGAGATTTATTATTAGCTAATCCCGAGGAACCGTTGTTACTTCCAGATATTGATATGGTGGTTGATGGTTTTCACAACTCTGCGGATGTCGGTGCTGGTGTAGAATTAGCTTCAGCTATTCAAAAAATATATCCCGGTGCGCGTTTGGATGTCCACGGTGACTTTCAAACTGCTGCTTTGTTCTGGCATAATGATGCAAAGTTAGATTCTTTATGTATTGATATCGCGACAGCAAGAACCGAATTTTATCCTTATCCAGCAGCGAATCCGGTAGTTGAAGCAAGTTCAATTCGTCAGGATTTATATCGACGGGATTTTAGTATTAATGCTTTAGCTTTGCGGTTAACTCCTCCGAATCCAGGTAAATTATTGGATTTCTTTGGTGGATTCTTAGATTTACAAGCAAAACAGGTTCGGGTTTTACATGCGAATAGCTTTATTGAAGACCCGACAAGGATTTATCGAGCGGTACGTTTTGCGGTTCGACTGGGTTTTCACCTAGAAAAGCAAACAGAAGAATATATTCGCTACGCAATTGAAAGCGGTGTTTATATTCGTACAGCACAAGAAAATTCTAAAACACCAGCTTTACAAACTCGTTTGAAGTCAGAATTAAAATACATTTTACAAACTTCTTATTGGAAAAATGCTTTAAAAATGTTGGGTGAATTAGATGCTTTGGTATGTATTCATCCGACTTTGAAATTAGATGAAGATTTACTCAAACAATCGCATTTAATGGAACGTTGTTTACAAAAATTTGATTCTGAGGAGAAAATATTTACCCATTGGCAGATGCGTTTGGAAGTTATAATTGCCTATTTACAACCGGAATACCGGGGAAAGGTAGCGAAAAATTTACAATTTCCAGACGACAGTATTAAGAGATTAAAAAATTTAGCTGAAGCAAAAAAGACTGTTGTCGAAAATTTAGATAAATGTGTAAAACGTTCTGAAGTTGTAAAAATGCTGCGAAAATACGATTTACCAATGTTGATTTTTGTAGCGTTACAAATTCCAAGAAGTATGAGACGAAGAATTTGGC
>CAKZYM010000668.1 GCA_937884685.1 uncultured Calothrix sp. | reverse complement strand
GCTCAGCGTTCTGGAGATTTACCCGACGATTATGTTATTTCTTGGCGCGATGATTCTGCGGTTAACGATGGTGCCGATGTCAACCGCGATT
The DNA here is from genome assembly GCA_937884685.1 of uncultured Calothrix sp. Classification (GTDB taxonomy): domain Bacteria; phylum Cyanobacteriota; class Cyanobacteriia; order Cyanobacteriales; family Nostocaceae; genus Rivularia. The sequence continues at coordinate 2,111 of CAKZYM010000668.1, read as the reverse complement.
TAAGTGGTGGATACTATGATGCAGGCGACCATGTTAAATTCGGCTTTCCGATGGCAGCCTCAATGACGATGCTTAGTTGGGGTCTAATCGAATATAGCGACGGCTATAAGAAAGTTGGTCAGTTTGACAATACCCTCGATAATATTCGATGGGGAACTGACTATCTTCTCAAAGCATACGACGATAAAGGAACTGCAACTACATCAGATGATATTTTCTGGGGTCAAGTAGGTGACGGTCACAAAGACCATGGGTACTGGGGAGCCCCCGAAGACATGAATATGTCTAGACCAGCTTTTAAGGTAGATGCAAAAAATCCCGGTTCGGATTTAACAGCAGAAAGTGCCGCTGCATTAGCTTCTGCTTCAATTGCCTTCCGCTCTACCGATGAAGCTTACGCCGATAAGCTCTTGGAGAAAGCTAAAAAGCTCTATCAGTTTGCAGAGCGATATCGAGGTTCTTACTCTGATTCCATCTCTAACGCTAGGGACTTCTATAATTCTTGGAGTGGCTATCAAGATGAACTTGCTTGGGGAGCGATTTGGTTGCACAAAGCGAGTCTGGCTAAAGGTGAGACGAACAGCCAATATTTAGATAAAGCGCAGAAGTTCTATAGAGGTTTGAATCCTGCTTGGACGCATAATTGGGATGACAAATCCTATGGTACTGCTATCCTATTAGCCCAAGAAACAGGTAGTTTTAAATACAAGCAGGATGTAGAAGCTTGGTTAGATAATTGGACAAATCCTAATGGTGGTATTCAGAAAACTGCTGGCGGTTTAGCCTGGTTAGATAAATGGGGTTCGCTACGCTATACAGCAAATACAGCCTTTTTAGCTGGTGTCTATGGTGACACTGTTAAGGACAAACAGGGAAAATACACGGATTTTTCTGAAAGCCAGATTAACTATATTTTGGGAGATAATCCGAATAATTTTAGTTACATGGTGGGTTTTGGTGAGAAATATCCCCAGAATCCTCACCACCGAGCAGCTTCAGGTACGACTAATATCGGTGACTCTAATCCTAACGAATACATTCTCTACGGTGCATTAGTTGGTGGTCCGTCTGCACCAAACGATAATGCTTATCAAGATAAACGTACTGACTATATCGCGAATGAAGTTGCATTAGACTATAATGCAGCTTTTACCGGCGCTTTAGCACGCATGACTGAGCAATTCGGTGGAGAAGCACTGACTGAAATTCCTGGTATTAATCTTGATGAAACTACTAATCTAGGTGATTCGGGTGGTAATGATAATCCAATCGACCCAATTACTGGTAACAGCAACCCCGATACAGGTAATAATCCAATAGATCCAATTACTAATGGTGGTAATACAGCTAATGAAGCAACTGATAATGTCGTTTTCTCTCTAGTAAATCAATGGAACAATGGATTTACAGCCAATGTCAAAATTACCAACAACAGCAATGAAGTTGTTAATGGCTGGGAATTAGAATTGAACACTCCTTTTGAGATTAGAAACATCTGGAATAGCAGAATTGAAAGTCATGAAGGAGACGAATATGTGATTGAAAGTGTTGGCTGGAATGCTTCCATTGCACCAGGTTCATCCCTTGAGTTTGGCTTTAATGGCATCAATACGAATGGTATAAGCGAGCAGGATATTATCAACCAAGTTAGCTTTTCTTCAGATTCCTTCCAAATCTCTGACTCTTAGACGTAGCAGTTTTTAATGTTGCTGAATTAAGTTTTGATTCCTTTGTAGAGAAGCATTGCTAGTTCTCTACAAAGGAATCCTCTGTTCCAAAATCCTCAAAACTTCTAACTTGCACATTTTGAAACCCTTATAGAACAATTCCAAAATTGTAGGGTGATTGTAATTAGTAATTCGTGAGCGACAACTACAAAAAATTTTGTGAGTAGTCTTAAATACTATAAAAATTAAAAAATAAGTATTTAGCTCATAATAAACATAATTATATCAATAGCAACTGTAATAAATATAACTTTGGATTAATCAAATAATAGAAGATTTAAATGGGAAAATAATTTTTTAGCTGTATTGGAAGAAGAATATATAGATTGTTATGCGTTCTCTCTGTTAAATACTATCTGTCTTTTATATAATCAAAAATGTAAA
>CAKZYM010000667.1 GCA_937884685.1 uncultured Calothrix sp. | reverse complement strand
ATATGGTATTTAATTCTAACGCATTTCGAGCTTGGAGCGCACTTTTTACGATTTTGGATAGGAGTTAATAATAAAAGAATCTTCCCTATCAACTCCTGACGAATAAATTCTTATGGTGTGAATTGGGACTTGAGAAAAATTGCACATCGCGCCATACTTCATTGTCGTGACTGAATGCTGCAAAAATTACACTATGAAAAATCCGTCCTATAAGTCAATTCCTGCTTGTGCTTGGAGCCGTGCCATTGGTTTAGGTTGGGATAAACCCTACACCGTCCGTAAGGATAGCAATATTGATGATGGTCCTTGGCACGGAATGCCTCTCGGTGGCTTTGGTGCTGGCTGTATTGGTCGCTCTTCTCGGGGAGATTTTAACTTTTGGCATATTGATGGTGGAGAACATACGTTCCAAAATATCTCTGCTTGTCAGTTTAGCGTATTTGAAAGCAGCAACAGCGAGAATGCTGTTTATGCTTTATCTACAGAACCAAATAGTAACACTAGTTTATCGGCTTGGAAGTGGTATCCAACTTCTGCATCTGAAGATGATTCTACTGGAGGCTATCATGGGTTATATCCCCGCAGTTGGTTTGTGTATGAAAATGTTTTTCAAGCACAGTTAAGTTGCGAGCAATTTTCTCCAGTTTGGGCTGATAATTACCAAGAATCCAGTTACCCGGTAGCTATATTCGTTTGGAATGCTAGCAATCCCACTGATGCACCGATTACTTTAAGTATTATGCTGACTTGGCAGAATATGGTGGGGTGGTTTACTAATACTGTGAAGTCTCCAGAAGTGGAAATGCGGGATGATGGTAGTCCGGTTTATGATTATCAACCCAATTTAAACCAAAGTAAAAATAATTTTAATCAGTTAGTTACAGATTCTGAATATATTGGTTGTGTATTAGATAAAGTAGGTACAGCAGAACCAGTTGAAGGAGAGGGTACCTGGTGTATTGCGACCTCAAAGCATCCAAAAGTAGAAATATTTCACCACGGTCGATGGAACCCAAGCGGTGATGGTGAAGATGTTTGGCAAAGCTTCGCTGAAAATGGTTCCTTAACTAATCTTACCGACGAAACGACCGCAGCTGAAAACGAACAAATAGGAGCAGCAATCGCGGTACGTTTTACTCTTCAACCGGGAGAAAGTTTACAAATACCTTTTGTTGTTGCTTGGGATTTCCCTATTACAGAATTTGTATCGGGTATTACATATAAGCGCAGATATACTGATTTTTTTGGCGATAATGGTAAGAATGCTTGGAATATTGCTACCACAGCTCTCAAAGAATATCAAAATTGGCTTTCTCAAATTCAAACATGGCAGCAACCAATTATTGAACGGTCGGATTTACCTGACTGGTTCAAAATGGCTTTATTTAACGAACTTTATGACCTGACTGCTGGGGGTACTCTATGGAGTGCAGCTTCCAAACGCGATCCTGTAGGTCAATTTGCGGTACTTGAATGTTTGGATTATCGCTGGTACGAAAGTTTAGATGTGCGGCTTTACGGTTCCTTTGGCTTGTTGATCTTGTTTCCCGAATTAGAAAAAGCTGTAATCCGCGCTTTTGCCAGAGCGATTCCCGATAGCGATGAAAATACACGTGTAATCGGATACTACTATACTATAGGCGCAGAAAGCCCCTTGGCTGTTCGTAAAGCAAAAGGTGCAACTCCTCATGATTTGGGGGCACCCAACGAACACGTATGGGAAAAAACAAATTATACCAGCTATCAAGATTGCAACCAGTGGAAAGATTTGGGTTGTGATTTTGTGTTGCAGGTGTATAGAGATTTTATTTTTACCGGTAGTAATGATATTGACTTTCTGGCAGATTGTTGGAATGCGATTGTTGAAACTTTAGACTATCTCAAAGCCTTTGACAAAGATGGCGATGGTATTCCGGAAAATTCTGGGGCCCCAGATCAAACTTTTGATGACTGGAGATTATTGGGAGTGAGTGCTTATTGTGGTGGATTATGGTTAGCAGCTTTGGAAGCAGCTATTGCCATTAGCGAGGTTTTGTTAGACAAGCAAGTAAAAATTGAAAACTTGCAAGGGCAAAAATCTGTTTACGAATCTTGGTTAGAAAAATCTCGCCCCGTTTACCAAGAAAAGCTATGGAACGGTAAATTCTATCGTCTTGACAGTGAAAGCGGTTCCGATGTGGTTATGGCCGACCAATTATGCGGGCAGTTTTACGCTCGTTTATTACAATTGCCAGACATTGTACCTCCTGAATGTACTATTTCTGCTTTAAATAGCGTTTATGATGCTTGTTTCCTCAAATTTAATGACGGTAAAATTGGTGCTGCTAATGGTTTACGTTCAGATGGTTCCCCAGAAAATCCCGATGCGACTCACCCCTTGGAAGTTTGGACGGGAATCAATTTTGGAATTGCTGCTTTTCTAGTACAGATGGGTATGAAATCGGAAGCATTTAAGTTAACAGAAGCTGTAGTAAATCAAATTTATGAAAACGGCTTGCAGTTCCGTACTCCCGAAGCCATTACAGCTCGCGGAACCTTTCGTGCTTGTGTTTACCTCAGAGCTATGGCTATTTGGGCAATTTATTTAGCGATTGATTAGAGGTAAGAGGTAGGAGTTAAGAAATCAAATACGATTTACCTGACCCTCCAACTTATCACTCTTTACTTATCACCTCAAAAAAGTTGGTCATGGGAGTAGATGTAGCGCTACGCGAAGGTTGAAGTTCTACATCTTAACAGTCAAAAGCTTAAGAATCATAGGTTTCAATATTAATGCTCTAACAGGTATTACGTAGTGCTATATTTTTCTATTTTTGATTCTCTACTCCCTAATTCCTAATTCCTAACTCCTAACTCCTAACTCCTAACTCCTAACTCCTAACTCCTAACTATTCATTGTCTCTTATTCTTTGTTTTTTGTTCCCTGTGACCTATTCCAAAAAAATAAATCTTTATTTTTAAAAAGCAAATGATATTAGCTCTAACTATAATCACAGCTAATAACTTGTAATATATGTTCGTAATGAACCACTTTTATAAGAATTAATTCGATTTTAATAATTATATTTTCTCTAAAAACTGTTGATTGTGGTGTTTTTATTGCGAGTATTTATCCTAAAAGTATCTCATTCTAAATTATTTACTCCCCCTAGTTTGTACCTAAAAATACATAATTAAATTACTTAAAACAATGAACACAAATTAAAGTGGAAGTAAAACTTCAATAAAGTATAAGATGTTTATTGACGATAGGGGCAAAAATCTAATAAGAATGCATTTGATGGTGATTAATGCTCTAGTGGAATCAAAAATTGAGTACAACTAGCTAAATGTTTTATTTAAAACTTTTATATTTACGGAAAAACACACAAAACAAGAATACTAATTTTATGAAACAGATAGTAAATATTAATACGAGTATAAAGAGCTAATAATATAAAATTAAATTTGGATAAATCCTTATGATGAGAGTATTTTAAGCTTTTTAAAACTACCTCTGCAAGTTTTTAAGTCTAGTCAGTAAAGTTACTTTAATTAGAGATTAAACGATGGACTCGTACCCAAATTTGGGAGTTCAACAAGCTGTTAATGATACTAATAATTCGACCCTCCTTACTGCTTTCCAAGCTGTCACTCAGCTTTGGCTAAAAGTTATTGGAGATACTAAGGAGGCACATAAATTTAATCAAGCTTGGAACCTTCGTGAGTTTAGTTTAGGTGATGAACTAACTCAGTACAATTGCGTCCAATCTTCAGATGCTATTTGTGATGTTTTACAAATAGTTTGCCAAGGGAAGGTTCGCTTATTAGCATTTGATGCATCCCTAGGAAAGGAAGTATCGATTCAATTGCTTCATAAGAATCAAGTTTTTGGAGGGGATAATGCATTTTGCACCCAATATCGAGAATATCGAACTGTTGCATCCAGCGATGGAACGTTAGCGCAAATTTCTTTAGAGCATCTTGACATTTGGTTGCAGCTTTATCCTGCTTTATTCGATTATTTTTCACAAATCAGTAAATCGCGTCAAAAGTTAATCTTTTTCAAAACCCTGGCCCAATTGCGTTCAGATAAACAGCCACTATCGCAAAATATTCCTACTCTAGAAAAAATACTTCCTTATATTTTAGAAACTAAAATTGATGCGGGTTCAGCTTTAACAACAGCTTCTCCATCAGATGGACGTTTTTGGCTTGTTAGTGGTGAAATCAAAAGCATTTCTGGGAAAAATAGGCCACCTGTAGTTGGGGAAAGCTGGGGATATCCTCATGTAATTGAACCAGATTTAGTATCTCAAACCAATTTGTCGCTATTTTATCTACCGAAACAGCATTTTGATTTAGTAGCAGAAATTATACCGCAGTTGAAAGCTGTTGAAGTTTTTTCTAGCGAAGAGTTAAATAATAAAGAAGTTCGGATTAAAGAAGATTTAGAAGCTCAGTCGAAAAATTTTCCGCAGAAAACTCCCGAACCCGAATTTATTAATGAGTACGTGCAATTTTTAAATCAGCATCCTCCTCGGGTCTGGTTTGGCATTTACCCTTTTATCCAACAGCAAGGTACTTCGGATTGTGGTGCAGCTTGTTTGGCAATGATTAGTCGATATTGGGGTAAACGTTTTAATTTAAAGACTCTGCGTTCTATTGCACACATCAATTATATGGGTGCGGAGATTTCGGATTTAGCCTATGCTGCTCTATGTCTTGGATACAAGGCTTTAGCTGTACGAGGTTCTTTAAAGAAGTTAGAGTCGCAAGTATTACCTTGGATAGCTCATTATCAAGGTCATCATTACATAGTTATATGGAAAATCAAAGAAAAATTCGTAATTATCTCAGACCCAGCTATAGGTAGAATACGGGTTCCTCGTGGTGAATTTGAAGCAAATTTTACGGGATATGCTTTACTTTTATCTCCAACAGAAGATTTTTTTAGTAAGGAAGATGAAGCGGTTTCGTTTAGAAGATTCTATCAGTTTTTTGAAAATAATCGTTTTTTATTATTCTCAATCATTGTTGTTTCTACACTGCTAGCTTTTTTGGGGTTAGTTCCAGCAATACTAGCTCAAAATGTAATAGATAGGGTTATCCCAGCTAAAAATTTCGATTCAATAAATGTTCTCACTTTTGGTTTTCTTGTATTCGGATTCGGACGTATTGCTCTAACCGCAGTCCGTCAGCATCTTCTAGACTATTTATCGAATCGCTTAGATACAGTCTTAATTGGCGATTTTATGAGTCATATCTTGGAATTACCGTTATCTTTCTTTGCATCTCGCAGGGTGGGAGATATTCTGAGTCAAATTCAAGAAAATACCAAAATTCATCGCTTTTTAAGTCGTCAAGCTATTACAACTATTTTGGATAGTTTGATGACGTTTCTCAGCTTTGGTTTGATGGCTTACTATAGCTGGCAACTTACGTTGGTAGTAATAAGTTTTGTTTTGACCACAATGTGTGTTTTGGCTGTTGGAAATCTATTTTTGAAGCAAGTTAGACGACAGTATTCTTTTGATTTCAAGGCTCAAAACTCTTTAATAGTAGAAATTATAACTGGAATTACCACAATCAAAGCTGAAAAAGCCGAAAATTCTTTGCGCTCCCATTGGGAAGAATATTTTAGCAAGATGATGAAGACACGTTCTTCAGGTCAAAATTTAGCTAATAGCTTGCAGTGGACTTCAGGTTTGATTAATCACCTTGGTACCACACTAGTCCTATGGTACGGGACTCAGATGGTGATGAATTTTCAAATCTCTATAGGCGAATTTATTGCTTTTAATATTCTGATTAGCAGCACAATAAATCCAATGTTGGCATTGGTAAAGTTGTGGGATGAATTTCCAGATATAGTAGCTTCTGTTCAAAGACTCGATGATATTTTAGCTACCGAGACCGAACAAAATACAGAGAAATCTTTGGATGTAATACCTTCTATTCGCGGTGAGGTAAATTTTGAAAATGTAAGTTTTAGCGAAAAAACCAGTATAAATGAGCGCAATTCGCAGCAAGAAAATATTTTGCAGAATATTTCGTTTTGTGTAAAACCGGGACAAACCATCGGTGTTGTAGGAAGCGAGGATTCAGCTAAAGAAGCTCTAGTTAATTTACTGAGTGGTTTGTACCATACCGGTAGCGGAAAAATTCTGATTGATGGACGCGATATTAGCCAGATATCTCCTTATTGTTTGAGGAATCAATTAAGTGTGATACCGCAAGATTTTTTTCTGTTTTCTGGAACTATTTTAGAAAATATCACTTTGTACAATCGAGAGTTTAGCCTCGAACAGGCTCAAATAGCAGCGAAAATTGCAGGAGCAGACGCTTTTATCCAAAAATTACCTTTCGGTTACAGTACTGTTGCTGAAGAAGCTGTAATAAGACTAGATGCTACACAGAAACAACAATTATCTATTGCTAGAGCTTTAATTAAAAATCCACGTATTTTAATTATTGATGAAGCTAACAGAGTTGATTCAATTTTCGAGTATCAGTTACAACAAAATTTAGGCTGTTATCATCTGGATTTTATTGATACGTCCGAAAATTTACGTACAACTTTTATTGTTAGCCCTAGTCTTGGCAGCCTTCTTAAAGCAGATGCTATTTTAGTCCTTGACGGAAGTATCTTGGTAGACCAAGGTACTCATGAAGAATTAATGGCAAAAAGTAAGATTTATCCGAGCATAATCCGACGAAGATTAGATATTTGATTTTATGGCAATAGATTATTCACTCTAAAAAATAAATATGAATCTTTTACTAATAATTTTGCTGAGTTATCAGTCAGCAGAGTTATTTTTTGTTTATAGATAGATAAAATTAAATCAAAAAAAGATTACTTAATGGCATTATATTTACAATTTAATTAAGTAATTTTATGATGATTGATAATAAAAATATTCCGGATTGAAAAACATACCAAAAAATTGTATATTTCGCAACTATATTGATGATGATATCAATATCAGTTTAAAGTAACTTCATAATATTTTTTAGATAAAAATATATTATATTCATTAACATAAATCCTTTATATATAAGGGCTATAGCTTAATTTTTGTTAATAGAAAAACTTAACAGTAGTTCAAAAAAAAGTTTAATCATTTAGATAGTTTTCATGATTTAAAGTGCTATATTTATTTCTATTATCTTAAATAGGGTATATAAAAATATTAGATAAAAATACTATTAAAGCTTAGAGTAGTTTTAACTAAAATTCTCTACTATTAGGGGGTCATACCCCTCACCAAATAATATATAAAGGACAAAATTTAAAGTTGCACAATACTTAAGTATTCGTATAATTATATTAAGTAGATTTAAACCAATAAATTGCGATAGAAGACAGATGACATTTAAAACAAAAAATAGTATAAGTACTAATGTTGCTATTAACGATAAAAGATGAAGAACTTTTATTTGCTATACTAAAAATAAGAAATTTTACATAAATGCTCTTAAAATTAAAGAGTCTATATTTATACAGAATAGTATCAGGGTTGAGTAATTAAATTAAGGGTTTAGTAAATTAAAGAAAGCTAAACTGCTTCTACCAAGTGCTAATTGTAAATTATTTATTACCAGTCATCTAAAATGACCCTAGGTAGATTTTTGAAGCATAGTAGTACTCCTGCTAACTTACTGTCGCTAGAACTTGTATCTTTTGGTAGTCCTAACCATCCTTTCCTCGAAAAGGAAAGTTGGGTTTTTGGTCAAAGGTTCAATTAATGAAAAGGATCATCAGGTTAAATGCAGTCGAAAATACGTGCCCAGCTATGCTTTTAGGGATGAACCAGCATAGTTTGCATCCCAAAGAAAGTTTATCTCCTCAGAAGTTGACAATCACTGGGGTGAATTTTGCCTCACTCATCTTGGCTTCTTTAAATACACTAAATACAAATAATGTCACTAGCTTATTCACGCTTAAGATAGCCTTCGGGAATATAAGATTATTCAATGCATTATTACCGAGCTTGCTTTTAAGGTCTTGTGAAGTGCTTTCATCTCTGTTTTTTTCGGTTAGCACCACTTGCGTGATTACTTTCGAGATGGGAGTAAGAAGAAAAATACAACAGCTTAGTATTTACTTAAATCAACCCCAGTTGGGCTTGGTAAAAGTACTTAATTGTATTAAAGCTAAATTTGGTCTAGCAGTATTACTACCTATTCATCCACCAAGCCAATTTTGGGCAGTGATGAGCCTATTAATGGTGGTAAAAAGTTGGAAAGCTAAAAATTCTTTCTCTTACTTGCTATTTGTTAAGTGGGTTATTAAAACTACCTCCTACTGTCTACTTGCTGTTTCCCACCCTTATCCGACTAATTTAGGCTGGTCGAATACTCAAGATAAAATACCTTTTCTCAGAAAGGTCGCTGTGTTAGTAAATAATTTACGACATCCTTTTGCTTTTAACTATTTTCAATCAATAAGACAAAGTTGAAAACTTACTTTCACCTCTAATCAATAGTAACTGTAAGAAAATCGATGAAACAGTTGCTTGAAATTAAGCAGATATTCTAGGAAAGAAAAATTAGCTGAGGCTTATAAAGTGGAATTGCGATGGTGGGGCAAAAAAGTAATTAATGACATGAAGAAAGACAAGCACACTGTTTTACTGAAAATCAATAATACAGTCGATGCATTCATTATAAGTCACTACCTTTTTGTTCGGATGCTTCTTTAATAATTCAAAACTGCTTCCGATTATCTCGCACAAATAAATGTAAAGAGGCTAATCTAATTTATTCTAGATAACCAAAACCATGAATCAAGACCCAATAGACATAAGTGGCAATTTAGATAAGACAATACATTCAGAACAGTTCGACCAAGTTGTTGAGGCGATTTTAGCAGGCAAGTATTCTTGGGCTTGTGTTTTAATGCTTCGTTTTGCTGGCTACAATCCTCTACATTACATTCCTTACCGTACTTACAACAGGTTAATTAAAGAACATTCTCCAAAAAAATCAAAACCCCAGCACTCTTCGGAGAATATAAAAATACCCAAGAACGGTTCTAATAGAAGAAAAGATAATAATATGTCACCAAGTTGTTTAAATAAAATTAAAGACTTGGCTTACCTTGAAGTTGTTGGCAAGCAAAAAACAGAAATTCGCGGTGGGTCAAATGTTGATAAATGGTTGGAAACTCAAATCCGGGAGTATCAATCAATGAAGCCAGACTTGAACCAAGAAGAAAATCAAGATTTTTCGCTAAATTTTTGCGATTTTAATTAAAAATCAGGCAGTGTTGGAAAAATCTTTTCAACACTGCTAACTATTATTTATAACCTGCCATCTTTTTATATATGTATGGCAGGCTTTGCTATTAGATATAAAATGTTACTCAATTAGATAGTAGAACTAGTTGCTTTTAGATTTAAAAACTTTATTTTTTGTAGGTTCTATATTATAGCATTAATAATTTGAAAATTAAACAAAAAATCAATATATTAAGTAAATAGTATTTTCTCTGTGGTGGCTTCAAGTGTTATTTTATGACCAAATAATAGCTTAGTTTGAGCTTGAGATGAATTGTCCTAGACGTAAATATATTTATCATTACTTTGTAATAAATATGCCAAAATGGCAAATATAATTATCTTTAATACATTAAATTATAGATAGCAACAATAAAGATGGTTGAATAATAACTTTAGTGATGAGGTAAAAATGATGATGTTTTTTTAAACTTATAAACATTGATTTGATGGAGCAGGAAATATCAAAATGGGGCATATAGCTTATTGGCTCTTATCTATCTTTTCTCGTTGCTAATGGTGGTTCATTTTCAAGGAAACCCGAAAATAATAAATTAGAATGGTGAATTTCTCCAATTTGATTTATCTAAGCTTTTACCTCCCCCTAATATCATAAAAGCTATTTCAAAATTTTCTTTAGCTAAAGCTATATGTATTAACAAACTATTAGCTTGGTAGAAAATGAATAAGTGACGAGTAAAACCTTTATTGCTAATATTTTTATGTCTATATCGCTAACCTCAGCGATGAAGCGCACCTAAAGGTAATATAATCCTAATGATTTTTACGGGTTACTTACCCCTAAATATACTAATAATTAATACTCTCAATTTCTGGAAGCTAACAAAAATCACTAGCTTCCAGTTTTTAGTTGACTATCTATATAGCTAAGACTTAAGCAATTCTAAACTGTCATTACAACGGTCACTACGTGTTGGGAAGTATTCACCCCAAGGGTGTATAACATCACAACACCTGACGGATAGGCTTCGCTAAAAAAAATCAATTAGGATTCCTGTAGATAGACATAAATATTCAAAATAATCATAGATAGGACAAGTGTTTAGCTCTTTGTGGGATGATTCCCTTATTAAATTATTATTTTTTAGTTAGTAAGGTAAGCTTCCAGTACTCTAAAATACTTTACGGTGAATGGAGAAGTAATACCAATTCTGTATGAGGCTGCGCTCAATCACCCGCAGCCTAGAAGGCTGGGGCTATAACAACAAAGCCTACCTGCGTAGTCTAAATTAGGCGCATCTTTATAAAGAAATGGTATAACATTATAAGCTTTGAAATAAATATGATATTACTCATTTTATATCAGATTTATTAAGAAAAATTTCAGTATTTTCTACAATGATATTTATTGATTATAAGATACAAACTTGAAATAAGGTATTTACAACATCTATAAATTAAGTATTTGAGGATATTTTTGATAAAATGAAGCATCTAATACAATAAATATAGTCATTATCAAATAATCTTTTTATTTTATATTCTCGAATTTAATACAAGTCAAATCAATATTATTATTATTCTTATTATTAAATTACCAGAGTGATTTTACGTAAATATCGAGCATAAGTATTCAATAAAATAGAATGATTTACAAATATATTAAATTATTATATAAATATTTTTTAATATAAATCAGCTTGTTATGGCTGCTTTCTAAATAGAAAAATATAATCTAAGCTTAGTAAATTTTAAATTTGTTATTAATAAACATTTACAAGCAATGTTATTTATGCTGATTTATTGTGAATTATTATGAGCTAATGATTTAAATCAATTCCTATTTTAACTATTCCAGTAAAAAACATCATTTAATACTAGCAAAACTACTTAATAATATTTACCTATGAATAACCAATTAAAAATAGTTATGGAGCCTGAAGAAATTATTAACTGTCTTAAAACAGAAACACAATTGAAAGAAGTATGTACCAAGATTTTATCTCAAAGGATTATTGAAAAGGTCGCAGAACAAAAAGATATAAGTGTTAATACAGAAGAAATTGAGATTGAAGCAAATCGTCAGCGTAGAGAAAAGCGTTTGGAAAAAGCTAGCGACACACTTAGATGGTTGGAACAGCAAATGTTAACCCCGTTAGATTGGGAAGTCGGGATTCGTAACCGTTTGCTTAAACAAAAGTTAGCTTTAAAACTGTTCGGTAAAGAAGTAGAACAGTTTTTTATTCAAAATCGCTCCGAATTTGAACAAGTTGTCTTGTACCAATTTGTTGTAAGCGGTGAAAAGTTAGCTCAAGAACTGTATTATCAAATCGAAGAAAGTGAAATCAGCTTTTATCAAGCAGCTCGTCTTCATGATATTGATGAAAATCGTAGATATAAATGTGGATATGAGGGAAAGGTTTATCGATGGGCCGTTATACCTCAAATAGCACCTCTGGTATTTAATGCATCTCCCCAACAGCTAGTCGGTCCTATTAAAACTGAAAATGGCTATCACTTGTTTATGGTTGAAGACTATATACCAGCAGAACTCACTCCCAAGCGGTATCAAGAAATTCTCGATAACATGTTTGAACAATGGTTAGATACTGAACTTGACTATACGTACTGCAATTTTGAACTGAACAAATCGTGAAGTAACTATCTAATCAGTATAAACATGTTGTAAAGATTTTTCTTTGACTGGAAAATAGTCTTGACATAAGTACGCATATTTACTAATAAATAGATAAGGAGATAATATTAGATAGCTGTAAAATCAAGACTTTCCGTTCAGCTTTTTAATCGACTTCAAGCTGATTTCATATAGATAAATATTTGCCCATAGTATAAGTAGTAGGCTCAGGTTAATGCAATAATAAAGATGTGGCGTAAATACTTATTTTTTAGTTATCTGTAGTTTCCCTAGTACTCAAATATTTGTTAGCTTTCTGATTCAATGATTAAGTTTATTTGATTTAAAAGTAAAGCGTATAAATAAATGGTTAGAAAGAATTTAGTGATATCCCTAAAGTTCAGTTTACAAAAATCTTCTTTTAAATATGGATTTACTATTATTGCTGCTGCAAGTTATAAAAACATGTTGCAATATAGCTGATAGTAGATAATTTACAAAAGAAGTATATTTAGTCATATTTTATGATTGCTTAATAATTTGGTAATTAATCCTTGGTGGTTAAATTAATATACTAAAGAATAATTTCATTATTGTTATCGCATGTCATATAAATATTTAGTTATCTTTGGCAGGCTTAGCTATATAAATTAAATATTTTAATAAAAATATTAGTGATGATTGATTAAATTGGAGTAAAGCTGAATAATCTTGAAACCATATAATTAAGTGATGAATAGTCGTTTTTTATCAAATTACTTAGATTTTATAATTTAGGTATGTATGTCAGTATGCAATAAAAAACTAGTTAAACATTATTGTCGCTACAAATATTTTTAGGTGAAACAGTGTTTTTACAAAATAGTATAAATGGAAAAATCACCTCTGCTTTAGGTGAAAGTATTGACCACCAAGAATTACAAAATTGTATAGAAACATCTCAAACGATAGAAGTGACCGTTGCAAAACTATTTTGGCAAGCAACAGAAGCCAAAAAAGGTTTGTATATCATCCTTGAAGGAAAAGTTAGGATTTTAGACTACTGTGAAAATTTAGTTACAACACTTTCTGTAGGAGAATCATTCGGTGAAGCAACTCTATTTGAGGAAAAAGAGTTTATTCCTTACACTGCTAGAGCATCTCATGGCTTAAAACTTTGTTTTCTTAGCCAAGAAATTATACAGCCTTTGATAGATAAATACCCCCAAATTCGTCAAAAAATTTTTAAAAAAGCAGATATTTGGGATTTAATATTGTTATGCAGGCAAAATTCCCAATTTATTCAACATTCGTCACAAGTACCGGGAATAATTAAAGCTTTATCACTCTTTGATAAGCATAACTTAGAAGTATCCGAAAAAATACCCGCACAGAAAGATTTTGAATTGTGGGTATTCCAGCGAGGTGAAATATCGAACTCTGATGGCAATACTTTAACACCTGGTCAAATATATGACTATCAAAATTATAATGAGTTGCAGGTAGAAAAACCAACTGTTGCTTATTTTCTCACAAAAGAAAATTTACAGACAGCGCTGCAATACTGTCCGGAATTAGGAGAATTTACTGCTAGTGACCATAGTCAAATTACTCCAAAACACCGTGATTCCCAGAAGCGTCAACTACCCCGCAGAAAATCTTCATCAGAACTTCTCCAGCCCAACAATAAAATCATTCCCTTTCCAGGAAGAGATAAACAGCCAAAATCAAAATCCGAAAAGAATCTTACTTATTTTCCTAGCCCAAAAGTAAAAATGGGGCATTGGTGGGGACACTTAACAAAGCGGTACCCCTATTATGCTCAACAAAGTGCTTCGGATTGTGGTGCAGCTTGCTTGGTAATGGTTGGTCGGTACTGGGGTAAATACTTTAGCGTTAGCCGCTTGCGAGATATTACAAATGCAGGACGCAGTGGTGCTTCTTTAAGAGCTTTAGCATCTGCGGCTGAAAGTGTTGGCTTCGCAACTCGTCCGGTAAAAGCAACTTTAGAAAAATTTGCCGAGCAATCTTTACCAGCTATTGCTCATTGGGAAGGAAATCACTTCATTGTAGTTTATCAAATTACCAATACTCATGTAATAGTAGGCGACCCAGCTAAAGGTCAATGCAATCTCACCCGCAAGGAGTTCAATCAAGGTTGGACTGGCTACGCATTATTACTGCAAGCAACATCGTTACTTAAAGATGCCGAAAATCAAGAAGTTGGCTTGTGGAAGTTTTTTGAGTTAGTCAAACCCCACTATAAAGTCTTGATGGAAGTCTTTATTGCTTCGGTGATCATGCAGCTATTTGGACTAGTCACACCTATATTCACCCAGCTACTACTCGACCGAGTTCTGGTACAGCGGAGCATTCCTACCCTCAATGCAGTTGGCTTAGGAATGATTGTTTTCGGTTTGTTCAGTATTGCCATGAGCGGGGTACGTTCATATCTACTGAGTCATACTGCTAACCGTATTAGCGTCTCGTTACTGGTCGGTTTTATTAAGCATACTTTCAGGCTACCTCTTTCCTATTTTGAATCGCGTTATGTAGGAGATATAATCTCGCGCATCAAGGAAAACCAGAAAATTCAAAGTTTTCTTACAGGACAAACCCTATCAATCGTGCTGGATATGATGACATTAGTTGTCTATCTTAGTTTGATGTTTACGTACAGTTGGAAAATGGCACTATTTGTGTTGATTACCGTGCCGCCATTTTTCATTTTAGCTCTTGCCAGCACTGGGATTCTGCGCCGTATTTCTAGAGAAATTTTTAATGCTGGAGCTAAAGAAAGCAGTTACATTATCGAATCATTAACAGGGATTCGTACGGTGCGGTCCTTAGCCATTGAACAGACTGTAAGATGGCGATGGGAAGAACTATTGAACAATCGGGTAAAAAAATCCTTTAACGCCAAGGTAATTGGGATTCGACTTACTATGCTCAGTAGTGCCATTCAAACTTTTACAAGTACTGGACTAATGTGGTTTGGAGCTTGGCAAGTGATTCAAGGAGAACTCAGTGTTGGTCAATTAGTCGCATTCAATATGCTGGTGGGTAAGGTTTTGGGTCCTTTCCAAAGATTTTCCCAATTATGGAATCAATTTCAGGAGATTGTAATTTCAACAGAACGTCTTAATGATGTTTTAGAGGCAGAACCAGAGGAAGACTTACAGAATAAACCCCGTAAATGTTTGGATGAACTTGAAGGAAATATTCGCTTTGATAATGTCACCTTCCGGTATCATGCTGAAAGTAAGGCTAATGTACTGGAAAATATTAGCTTTGAAGTTAAGCCCGAACAAATGGTTGCCTTGGTAGGACGGAGTGGTTCTGGGAAAACAACTCTCTCCAAACTAATTTTAGGTTTATACCCGCCTACGGATGGAACGGTACTGATTGATAATCAGGACATTAACGGTATTGCTTTACAGTCGCTTCGTTCTCAAGTCGGTGTTGTAGACCAAGACACCTTTTTGTTCGGGGGTACTATCCGCGAAAATATTGCTATTGCTCATCCGGAAGCGAATCTTGATGAAGTTATTCAAGCCGCACAATTAGCTGGTGCGGATGAATTTATTCGTAAGTTACCACTCTCCTATGAAACCCAAATCGGGGAAGGAGGTGGATTGCTTTCTGGTGGACAGCGGCAACGTCTGGCTATAGCCCGTGCGTTAATGGGTAATCCCCGATTGTTACTATTCGACGAAGCTACCAGTCATCTTGATACTGAATCAGAACGTATAATTCAAAACAATCTGAAAACCATTTTGAAGGGTAGAACTAGCGTAATTATTGCTCACCGCTTATCTACAGTACGCAACGCAGACTTAATTCTGGTAATGGATAAAGGTGTTTTGGTAGAGAGCGGTACTCATGACGAATTAATTGCCAAAAAAGGTCATTATTATTACCTCAATCACCAGCAATTATCTCAAGCTGGATAATAGGTAATCAAAGAGTTACAAATTAGCAATGGTAGGAATTAGATTTATGCCACATCCTTTATCAAATAACTCAGCAGTTACCAAGCAAGAAGACAGAGAAAATCAAAATCATCTACAAGAGGTTAAATCTACTAATGCACAACCACAGGCAGATACAACTGTCGGAGATTTACATTACGCTACCGAAGAACTGCTTGATGGCTTACCAAAACTATGGACTAAGGGCGTACTTTACGCACTAGTCGGCTTTGTATTACTAGGGTTGCCTTGGGCTACTATTTCCAAAATAGATGAGACAGGAACCGCAAGAGGACGTATCCAACCAAAAGGTGCTACTCGAAAACTGGATACCAAAGCAGGTGGAAGTGTAAAAGTCGTCAAAGTGAGAGAAGGTGATACTGTTAAATCCGGGCAAATTCTTCTAGAATTTGATTCTGATATTTTACGAACCGACTTACAGCAAATTGAAGCAAAGCTGTCTGGATTAAAAACTCAAAAAGTACAGTTGGACATCATAAAAAATCAGCTTTTATCAACGATAAGTATTCAAGAGCAGCAAAATCAATCCCAAGCCCTTGAGAAAACCGCTCAAGTTGAACAAGCTAGACAAAATTTAGATGCCAAACAAAGTGTTTACCGGCTACAGAAATTAGAAAAACAAGCTTTGTTAGACCAGGTACAGCAGCAAATCAAAACCAATCGTAACGAACAAAAGTTTGCTCGGGGTCGTTTGGATATAGATAACAAACAAGTTGAGCGTTTTAGTACATTAGTAAAAGATGGAGCAGTCTCAGCAAACCAAATTGACAGGCTTAGAAAGGAGCAACAAGAAAGCAAACGAATTTATGACAGAAGTTTATCTGACGCTAAACAGGCTCAACTAAGGTTGGCTGAAGAAACGAACCGCTATCAGGCAACCATGAATCAGCTTGAAGCTGATATTAAACAAGCCAAATTGAGGTTAAAAGAACAACAAAATAGCTATAAAACTTTAAAACAAACATCTAAACTCTCTATTCTGCGAACTCAAGAACAACTCAAAGATACTCAAACCCAGATTGCGTCTACTGAATCACAAATCGCTCAAACCCTAAGTCAAGTAGAATCTTTAAAGCTACAGTTAAAGCAAAGAATAGTGCGATCGCCAATTGATGGAACTATTTTCGAGTTTCCGGTAAGTAAGCCAGGAGAAGTAGTACAACCCGGTCAGAGGATAGCTCAGATTGCTCCTAAAAATACCGACGTTATTCTCAAAGCCAGCATGCCCATACAAGATAGTGGATTTCTAAAAGTAGGGATGCCAGTGAAAGTAAAGTTTGATGCCTATCCTTACCAAGAATACGGCATTGTAGAAGGAAAAGTAACTTGGGTATCTCCAGATTCAAAAATACAGCAGACACCCCAAGGAAATAGTGAAAGCTTTGAGCTAGACATTACTTTAAATCAGCAATATGTAGACAATGGTGAAAAACGAGTTTCTTTAGCACCAGGTCAGACAGCAGATGCAGAGGTAATTATTCGTCAACGTCGGATAATCGACTTTGTTTTAGACCCATTCAAGAAATTACAGAAAGACAATTTAGAAATGTAGTTAAAACTAGGAGTTTCTGTATACCTTCAAAGCTAAACTCCCTGCCTCAAATGATTTATTCGTTATCAATAACGACTTAAAATACTATTTCATCGGGAATCAAAAATATGCATCCTATAGATTTAATGAGAAAATATAACTGGTCTTACCATAAATTAGCTGAAGAATTTGGAGTTTCCGAAGCTGAAGCAAGAAGATGGGGATTCAGGAAGACTGCCAGTAATTACCGAAATCCCCCACAAATGGCTTATAAGCTAGCACAGAAAATCGATAAGGAATTATCGCTCATCCCAGAATCCGAATATTTATCAGAAAAAAGCATTATTGGAACCATTGCTACCTAGACTACATTTCCGAGTTAGGTTTTAATAATTATATGTAGGATTTATCTGCGGGTTGTTGTATTCATCAGAATAACTGTAGATGAAGCCTTAGTAAATAATTAATAAATCCTAATTATGAAAGCCTGTTAGATCAAAAAGTTTAGGATAGAGTTCTTCTATTTAAACAGTGAAGCATGCTACACAGTATCTGTTCAATGATGCGACCCATAGAATAAAACACCTTGATGTGCGGAACGGATGTTCAGCACTCCTAAAAATACTTTTTGCAACAATTACATATGCTCGAACACTTTAACGTCTCAATTTTAGACATTATTGATAAGCTAAAGCACTCTTGTGAAATCCCCGATATTGTAGAGACCATCGCATGTGAAAGAATTATTACCGAAGCGGCCGAAAAAGCTGGTCTTGAAGTCACAGAAGCAGAATTACAGCAGGAAGGTGACAAATTCCGCTTAGAGAAAAAGCTCGCTACTGCTAAAGATACTTGGGCTTGGCTAGACAAACATCATCTGTCCATAAAAGATTTTGAAAAACTAGTTCATAAAAGTCTGATTTCTAAGAAGTTAGCGAATCATCTATTTGCACCTCAAGTCGAAAAATTCTTTTATGAAACCCGTCTTAACTATGAAGCTGCTGTTACCTATGATGTCACTTTTGAGAACAGAGATTTAGCATTAGAGTTGTTTTATGCACTAGAAGAAGGAGAGATTACGTTTCCAGAAATCGCTCGCACGTATATTCAAGAGCCAGAACTTCGTCGTGCTTATGGATATCAAGGAGTTCAATACCGGAAAGATTTTAGACCAGAAATTGCAGCAGTTGTGTTTGCCAGTTCTCCACCTGGAATTATCAAGCCAGTTACCACACCCAAATTGGTACATCTAATTTGGGTCGAAGAAGTAATTAAATCTGAGTTAAATGATGAATTGCGAGAAAAAATTACTTCGGAATTATTTGCCAGTTGGTTAAAGAAAAAATTTAGGTTATTAGATATATCTATTCAACTTGATAATAATGAAGAAAAATCTGCTGATGAATTATTGAAGCAAGTTTAAGAATGTAAAAAAAATAAATTAATTCAATTCACTAGAACCATAATTTTTTAGCGATTGTATTTTTGTTTTAACAAAATTGTAATTTTAATAGTATATAAATATTTTTTGTTAATTGGTACTATTAATTATTTTATGAAAATATTTTATAGATATTAAATGTAAAAATATTTTTTATAGTTTATATATCAAATTCAGTTGACTCTATCTGTATATGTAACAATATATAACTAAAGTCAACTTAGTAAATATTGAGAATATATTTAATATCTGACAGCAGTAATTATATTTATTGCTGTCATTTTACGTCATTACAAAAATATTTTATACATGGCATTTTATCTTGGCTTTAAAGTTACTTTAATAAAAGAAAATAGAATATGCATTGACTTTTATTTCCAAAAAAACTATATTTTAAATGTGAGGAAAAACAAACAACTCACAAACAAATTCCTAAAACAATTAGTCAATTTACTGGAAAAACAAATGATTATCAACGATATCAACTACTTAGAAGCTACTAACGAAGAAGTATTTGGTGGATTGCACATCAACAAAGATGTGAACATAGATGTTGACTTTGATTTAGATTTCGGCGCTAATGTTGATATCGATGTAGACAAAGATATCGATGCAGACTTGAAATCTACTGTAAACATTTCAGGTAACTTTGCTTCCGCACTATTTGATGTAACTGCTATTGGAAACAACAGCTTCGCTGAATCTGATGTTGCTGTAACTGTTACCACTGGCTTATCTGAAATCTCCGGTTTAATGACTGCTGCTGTTAAGTAAACTTAGTAGCTAAGTAATAGCCGCTTTCAAACGGCTATTATTTAAATCCCAAATGCGAGCAAAAATAATTTACAAAATTACTTGCTCGCAAACAAATTTCCAAAAACAATTAGTTAATTAACTGGAGAAAGCAAATGATTATCAACGATATCAATTACTTAGAAGCTACCAACGAAGAAGTATTTGGTGGATTGCACATCAACAAAGATGTGAACATAGATGTTGACTTTGATTTAGATTTCGGCGCTAATGTTGATATCGATGTAGACAAAGATATCGATGCAGACTTGAAATCTACTGTAAACATTTCAGGTAACTTTGCTTCCGCACTATTTGATGTAACTGCTATTGGAAACAACAGCTTCGCTGAATCTGATGTTGCTGTAACTGTTACCACTGGCTTATCTGAAATCTCTGGTTTAATGACTGCTGCTGTTAAGTAAATCTGACAGCCAAATAATAGCCGTTTTTTAGAAGACGGTTATTATTAATATCTTAACCAAGCTTATAAAGCCTGCTTGATTATAATAATTGAGCAGGCTTTATGTCTAAATAATCAGGCATATAAAATCGCAAAAACTAAGATTAATATTTACATAATTTAAGGTCTGTAAAGCACAATAAATCTTTTTTTTGCAACACACAAAATCTTTTTACAGTAAGAAGAAAGAATAAATCTTTAATATCCAAAATTATAGGAAATAAATCATATGGCTTTCGTAAGAGGAAGAAGAAGAAGAGACGATAATCTTGAAGGTACAAATTCCGTTGATACAATTTTCGGTTATAGCGGCAATGATACTTTAATCGGACTGGGTGGCGATGACTACATGCGCGGCGATGAAGGAGATGACAGCCTCGAAGGAGGAGATGGTAACGACCAGCTAATTGGAAATGAAGGAAATGACGAGTTATTAGGAGGAAATGGTAACGACTTTGTAAAAGGTGAAGAAGGTTATGATAGTCTTGACGGGGGCGATGGAGACGACCAGCTTTTTGGCAATGATGGAGATGACGAGATAATCGCAGGAGCCGGTAATGACTATCTAGATGGAGGTGACGGGGAAGATGGACTCGATGGTGGTGATGGGAACGATACTTTACTCGGAGGTAGTAATAGTAGCGTTCGTACAACCAGAGAGGAAATTATTAAAGATGAAGAAGGTAATATAATCTTTACTGGCACATTTCCCACTATTGAGTTTACTGGGGGTGACACTCTTATAGGTGGAGCTGGTGATGACTTGATTCTAGCTAATGCCGGTGATGATGTTGTAGATGCAGGACTCGATAATGATACCGTTGTCGGAGGTTCAGGTAACGATTTAATCTTTGCTGGTAGTGGAGAAGATGAAATCACTGGAGGCTCGGGTAATGACACAATACTCGGAGAGAGCGGTAACGATACTCTTATTGGTAGTGGCGGTGAAGATTTAATCATTGGCGACCAAGATGCCTTGGGAGGTCCCGATGGTAATGACGAAATAAACGCCGGTTCTGATAACGATACTGTCTACGGTGGTGGTGGTTCCGATACTATTTTTGGTGGTAAAGGAGATGACGTTTTAGATGGAGGAGATAGCAGAAGTGTTGGTTTGATTGGTAGGGACAGCAACGGTAACGATGAACTGTTCGGAGGTAGAGGTAATGACATTCTTCGTGGTGGTTTAGGGAGCGATACTCTTGATGGTGGCGGCACTACAGCCGGCGAAAGAGATGTTTTAATCGGTAGTGGAGTCCTCGATTCAGGTGGAACCTTTTTAGACGGCGTTTCAGATTTGTTTATTCTTGGTAATCAAGAAACTTTCTTATATGCTGGCGGTAGTGGTGATGTAATCGGGAATAATATATTTGGTCAAGGCGACCGCGCTATTATTCAGCTATTCGAGAATGGTGTAGATAAGATTCAGGTGACAAATCCCGAAGCAGTAATCGTTGATACTTTAGGAACAACTAATACGTTTCTTCTGATTCCACGTAGCGGCGGTTTTGAAATTATTGCTGAGTTGCGAGATTTCACTGGTACTCTTGCTCCTGGTACTTTAGTCGCGCCACCAATTGATAACAGTGGAGATGACAATTTCCAAGGAACAGAAGGTAATGACTTCCTTGATGGAGGTGAAGGGAATGATATTCTTGCTGGTGGAGATGGCGACGATATCCTTGATGGGGGTGCTGGTAACGATAATCTAGACGGAGGAAATGGCATTGATACGGCAAGATATGAAAACGACACTGCTGGAATTCAAGTAAATTTAGCCGCTCAAACTGCTACAGACGGCTTCGGTGGCAATGATACGCTACTTAATATTGAAAATGTTGTTGGTTCTGGTCTAGCTGCCTCAGCGATAGGGGATGCTCAATAGAATAATTTGGATGGTGGAGCAGGTGATGACACCCTTGCAGGGGGTGCAGGTAATGACGTTATTGATGGGAACGATGGTATCGACACCGTTAGCTATGAAAACGATACTGCCGGTATCCAGGTAAACTTAGGCGCTCAAGCTGCTATAGATGGTTTTGGTGGTAATGATAACTTGCTCAATATTGAAAACGTTGTTGGTTCTGACTTCAATGATGTAATTATTGGTGGTAATGGAGATAATAATCTGAACGGTGGAGCCGGTAACGATATTCTAGCCGGTGGAGATGGAAACGACATTCTCAATGGTGGTGGAAGTCAAGCAGGGCAGTTGGATCAACTATACGGTAGTGCTGATGGCAATACAGACGTATTTGTTATAGGAGATACTAATAGCGCTTTTTATCTAGGTGGTGGTTCTACCTTTGGTATCGCTGACCGGGCTGATATTTTCAACTTTGAGAATGGTGTTGATCAAATCCAAGTAAATACATCTGGTGGTGTATTGGTTAATTCACTAGGGAGTCAAACTGACTTGTTTGTTCTAACCCAGGCTAATGGTAACTTTGAAATCATTGCCAGATTAGTAGACTTTACTGATACTAGTATTGTTAATAACGGCACTTTTACATCTGCTTAATGAGAGTATATTAACGCAGGCTGTATCCTCCAAATATTTGTGGGAGTATTTCGCAAGTTAAATGCTCCCGCGACAAAATTAAATAATTGGGATATCGGGAATATATTTTTTATATATATTTTAAATATAATTATGGATACTAAGAATAAGATTGATTCTAAAACTAAATATTTAATTAAAATCGCTCTACAAAAACATCATTTAGGTCAATTTGAAGCTGCCATAAATTACTACGAACAAATCTTAGAAATAAACCCTAATTTTGCTGAGGTTTACGCTAGCTTGGCAGAAGCACAGGACAAAACAGGTGATTCTGAAGCTGCGATTAAGTCTTATCAACAAGCCATAAAATCGAAGCCGGAATATGCGGAAGCTTATTGTAATTTGGGTAATTTATTCAAAAAGCAGGGCAATGTATCGGCAGCTATCGAATATTATCAAAAAGCTTTAAAAATCAAACCCGACCTTATTGAAGTTTATTGTAATTTGGGCAATTTACTCAAAAAACAGGGCAATATCTCAGCGGCAATTAAATCTTACCAAAAAGCTTTAATAATTCAACCTAATTTAGCTAGAGCCAAGTTTTTTATTTGTATACATCAACTAGCAATTATTTATCAAACTTTTACAGAAATAGAATTAAACCGAGACAATTATCAAAAATATCTTCAAGATTTAGCTGAAAATTATCAACAAGCGAGTTCTCAACAACTAAAAAACGCTGCTGATGCTGTAGGTGCATCCCAACCTTTTTATCTAGCTTACCAAGGCTTAAATGACCGAGATTTACAAAAAATCTACGGGGAGATGATTGTTCGTATCATGTCACATCGCTATCCCCAAAATTCTCAAAATATTGCTCTACCAGAATTACAATCAAACGAGAAAATTCGCATTGGATTTATTTCCGGATGTTTTCACAGACATTCTGTTTGGAAAATTCCTATGAAGGGTTGGGTGGAAAATTTAGATAAAAGTCAATTTGAATTATTTGCTTACCATACCAATACGACTTTGAAACACGATGGTGAAACTGTCAAAGCAGCACAAGCATTTGATAAGTTTACAAAAGGTCCGGCTTCTATAGAAAAATGGACTCAAATTATTCAGCAAGATAAATTACATGTACTGATTTTCCCAGAGTTTGGTATGGACCCCACCACTTTACAATTGGGATGTCTGAGATTAGCCCCGATTCAAATGACTTCTTGGGGACATCCCAATACAAGTGGCTTGCCAACTATTGATTATTACTTGAGTAGCGAGTTAATGGAGCCAGAAAATGCTCAAGAAAATTATACCGAGAAGCTAGTTAAATTACCTAATTTATCTATTTATTACCAGCCACAAACAATTCCACCTCTCGAAGTTAATAAAAAAGATATTGGTATCTCAGAAGATTGTATTATGTTTTGGTGCTGCCAGTCTTTATACAAGTATTTACCCCAGCATGATGATGTGTTTCCCAAAATTTCTCGGGAATTAGATAACTGTAAATTTGTTTTTATTGAAAATGAAGGTGAAGGTATAACCGAAGTATTTCGTCAGCGATTGGAAAAAGCTTTCGGGGATTTTGCACTTGATTATGAAGATTACTGCATCTTTTTACCGCGCATGAAAGCTAGAAAATTTGCTGGTACCGCTGCAATAGCAGATGTTTTTCTTGATAGTATTGGCTGGTCTGGGTGCAATTCTACTTTAGAAGCTATTGCTCATGATGTTCCTGTAGTGACCCTCCCAGGAGAATTTATGCGAGCAAGACATTCTATGGCAATTTTGAAGATGATGGATATTGAAGAAACTATTGCATCTAATAAGGAAGAATATATAAAAATTGCCATACATTTGGCCAAAGATGCTCAATATCGTAAATATCTCTCAGAGCTAGTAGCCCAAAACAAACATAAGTTATATAACGACCTTAAACCAGTTCGAGCCTTAGAAGAATTTTTGTTTGATATTGTTGGTAAACCAAAAATATCTAGTGGTGATGATGTTACAGATAATTTGCGTTTAGCTGTTCAAGAACATAGAGTTAATCATTTAGAATCAGCAGAACAAGCATATCTACAGGTTTTAGAAACACAGCCAAACCACCCTGAAGCTTTGTATGGATTGGGTATGCTTTCGCAACAGATAGGAAAATTTCAGCAAGGAGAAGAATTTTTAAGTTTAGCTGTAAAAGAGCAGCCTAACTCAGCCAAAAACTGGTTCGCTTTAGGTAACTTATATCAGCTACAAAACAAATTACAAAACGCTGAATATGCTTACAGAAAAACTATTGTACTGCGGTCGGATGCAGCGCCAATTTACAATAATCTGGGCTACACTTTGGAGCAGCAAGGTAAATGGAAAGAAGCAATAAAATACTATAGAAAAGCTTTGGAGGTTCAGCCTAACTGTATTGAAGCAGAAGTTAATCTAGGAAACATACTTCATAATCAAGCTCGACTGTCTTCAGATAAGCAAAGTTATTATGCAAAATTGAACTACAAGTTAGCTTTGAGCCGTAAAAAAGTAAGAGATTTTCAAAATGCTGAGATTTATTTAAAAAAAGCTTTAAAATTGAGACCCAATTATGAAGAAGTTGTTCAGTGCTTAAAAGAAATTTCTGAAAGCCATTCAGCAAAGCTTTAAACAGTAAGGAAGTTACGAGAAAACTGAGATAATTCTTAACAAGTTCAATGATTTAATAAATTGATTTTAGATTGCAAAAAATGTATCATAAAAAATAGACAACTAAAAAATAGTTGTCCAATATAAATTCCAAAAACAAATTAGTAAATCTGGGAAAAACTACCATATTTCAACTATCAACTATAAAGTTTTATTCGAGAAGCCGGATGCTCTTTATCCTACCTTCCCCAAATCATTATCCTATGCTGTCTAATCTGTGCAAATAAACAAATAGGAAAATAGATTAACCTTATATGTTGTTAGAGCTATATGGTTATGTAGCCAGATTAAGATATTTTATCCAAAACTAAAATTATTGTCAAATTATCTGATAGCTATATGATGCATTATATGCGCTCTGGCTATCGCAATCAGATTGCTATGCAACAAGCATAGTTTAATCGCAATATTAATTTGATGAAATACTACCAGCCGATGAAATTTATTTTGGCTGGTTCATTTTATTTGCTTCCTGTATTTGTAGTTAAGTTTAAAGGGACGTTGCACCGTGTGTAGCGTCTCTAAAGTCTATCGAAGTTATTTCGTTGCAAGTTTCGGGCTAGCACTATACAGGAAAAATAAGTACTTTCACTAATATTTTAAATTATCAACTTACAATTAGGTCTAACATGTATTTAAGAACTGAAAATCATATCTCGCATACATCAGCTTAATTTAAGTTAATGGAGTAAGAACATGATTTCTTCAAGAAAAGTCTCTAACTACGTATAGTCTTTGATAGTGAATTTTCCTATTACAGGATTATCATTTCAAATCTAATAGAAAACATTCATCCATCTTAGATTAAATCTTCAGGTACAAAATTAATGTAACTTATATAAATTTTTTACATTAGTTTTAAATATTTTAACACTTAAGCGTCATACACAAGAATTTTTTTTATGACTAGCAATCTTTTTAACCTAAACGAACATATTTTTACCACTGGACATGATGTAGTCAATCCAAATAAGACAATCTTAAATCCCGAACATTATACTGTTAAGACCTTAAAAGGTAGAGACGAAATTATTGGTAGTTCATCTATTAGTTTTAATTTAGGGGTTTCTGTTGAGGTTGCAGCCGAAGCTATTGGTCAAGGAAGCAATCCTGTTAACTCTGCTGAGTTTAGGACTAAATCAAAACTCAATATAGATGGAATTATCAATAAAGGCAATATTTATACAAATAGGGGTCGCGATGTTGTCAGCGGTACTGCAACAGCACAAATTACAGCCATTGCACAGACAGTATCTGAAGCCATAGCCATTGCTAATACTGTCGATGCGACTGCGGTTGCCAATAGTCTTGCTTCTGTTGAAATAGCTGCTGTTGCTAATGGAATTCAAAACTCTGGAAAAGTTTCTACTGGTGGTGGGAGCGATACTATTGTCGGAGAAGCAATAGCTTCTGTTGCAGCGGTAGCTACAGCTACTATAGATGTGACGGCTATCGTTAGTGCTGTTGCCCAAAACCCAATGTCTGATGGTCTTAGAGCAGTTGCATTAGGATTTGCAACTAGTTTGGCACAAGCTAAAGTTGTTGCTACAGGTATTAATAATACAGGGGGTGAAATTAAAACAGGTTCGGGTGCAGATAATATCAGTGCGACCGCAAATTCTTATTCGGCTACCTACGCAGAAGCAGAACTTTCTGCTGTAAGTATTGCTGACCCTGAAAATCAGGCTTTAGCTTTGACAGTTGTCGAAGCCATTGCTCAAACTGAAGATGTTGCAATCGCGATTGGTAATAAGCACGGTGATATAAATACTGGATATGGAGCCGATGCAATCGAGGCTACTGCTAATGCTTCTGATAAAGCAATCGCCATTTATAATAAGCACGGCAATATTAGAACTGGATATGGAGCCGATACAATCACAGCTATTGCTAGTGGAAGCCAATCTTATGGTATTTATGGTGGGGATATTCGCACTGGATATGGAGCAGATAGATTAGAAGCTCGCACTACCGGAAGACAATATAAAGAAAACTATGAATGTGAAAAAAACACTGTAGAAGGAGTAGATTCAATTGCATATATTTCTTACTTATCAATCTCTATTGGTATTAAGGACTGCGATATTAGAACTGGATATGGAGCCGATACAATCATAGCGGTTGCCACTGAAAGTGAATCTTACGGTATTTATGACAGCGATATTAGAACTGGATATGGAGCCGATAAAATCATAGCTTCCAATTTTGGAGGTGGGGTAAACATCAAAACGGGTTACGGGAAAGACTATGTTGAAGGTTTTGGTGAAGCTAAAATAAATGGTGGTGAAGATTTCGATACACTGAATCTCGGCTCTCATAACAGAGACGATTTTAATATATACGCTAATAATGATTTCACTGTGTTTGAATTAGGTAGCACGACAATGATAACTAGTGAATTCGAGAAATATATCTTTGCTGATGGAGATTATAGTTCTCATAATTTGATAGTTTAAGAAATACTATGTGAGACGGGAATTTAGAGTTTCAGATATAATCGCTGCTCTCTAATTAAATTATCGAATCTAAATTCCTATAATTCTCATATGATAGCTATCCTGGAAAATGTTTCAATTAAAAAAATTCCTCTAAGGTGTGTTATACCTACAATTTAATGTCATATTTTGTATCAGTGACAGAAATCCGGTTTCTTGACGAATTCACCACGATATATTTATATTTTCGTAACTAGAAACCGGTTTTATTTGAGCATCTTGAGAATCTTGCTGTTCGGTCAGTTAACTCCAGGTTTCAAATCCTCGGGTAGTTATAACGTGCCCGAATTTAGGATTATTGTACAAATACTCTCTCAGTCTGAATATAAATATAAATATAAATACAAATTTGAATGTTAATTTGACGAACTAAAAAGCCTTTCTCTAAACCTTTCTTTCAATAGAAAAAAGAGTTTTAAACGCTACATAATCATAAATGAGAAATCGAATGGTAAATTCATTATCTGTTTCACAAACTCTTCAAATAGCAGAAAAATACTATCAAGCCAATCGCTTGACCCAAGCTGAGCAAGCTTATCGTCAGGTTCTAAAAGAACAGCCCCAAAATGCTGAAGCATTATGCGGATTGGGTATCCTAGCACAAAAAATCAACCAGCCAGAGATGGCAGAAAAGCTACTCAGTAATGCTGTGTCGCTACAACCAAAGTTATTCAAGGCTTGGTTTAGTTTGGGCAATTTACGTCAAGCCAGGGGGAATTTACCAGAAGCCCAATCAGCTTACCAAAAGGCTATTGAATTACAGCCCAATCTAGCACCACTTTACAATAATCTTGGCTATACTCTGCAACAACAAAAAAAGTGGGATGAAGCAATTAGCTGCTATCAAAAAGCATTGCAAATTGAGCCCAATTGTATTGAAGCCGAGGTGAGTTTAAATAATGCTCTTTTTATTCAGGAAAAACTTCCTAAAGATAAGCAAAGCTACTACGCAGCAGTAAATAATCAGCTAGGTCAAAATCGCGCCAAAGCCAATGATTACAAGGGTGCAGAGGCTTACTACCAACAGGCGATCGCCATGGAGCCAGAGTTAGGGTCAGCCCATTATAATTTAGCGGTTGTTTTGCAAGAACAAGGTAGATTTGTAGAAGCCAAAGTTTCTTGCGAGAAAGCTTTGAGTTTGAAACCTAATTATGCTCAAGCTTATAAACAACTGGGTGATTCGCTTCAACAACAGGAGAAATTAGAGGAAGCAGCTGATTCTTACCGTCAAGCTTTTAAGCTCAAACCCGATTATGCTCAAGCTTATTCTAATTTGGTAAGCGTTCTTAATAAATTAAACTCTACAAGTATTTGGCAGCGATTTGCTAAAATTCGTCAAGCGTCCGGAATCAAAAGTGCGTTATTAGATGCTTGGAAGTTCTTTTGGATGGGTTTTGCTGGCTTAAGTTTTTTTGGACGAATAGCGACCTGGTTAGCGACCTGGTTTGCTCCACCTTACTGGGGTCGCTGTCACCTGTCCTACTACCATCCTTCCGGTTACGTATCTCCGAAAGCCGATATTTATCATCAGAATTTACAGCTTGGCGCAAATGTTTTTATTGGCGACCGGGTTACTATTTATAACGACAGAAATGGTGGTCGAGTAGAGCTAGGAGACCGAGTTCATCTGTACGGAGATACGTGCATTCAAACTGGGAAGGAAGGAACTGTAAAAATCGGTGCTGATAGCCACATTCAGCCTCGCTGTCAATTATCAGCTTATCAAGCTCCGATTAATATTGGTTCTAACGTTCAAATTGCAACTAATTGCGCTTTCTACCCTTACGACCACGGAATGATACCCGGTCAACTTATCCATCTACAACCTCTGGAGACCAAAGGAGGTATTACGATAGATGATGGTGCATGGTTGGGCTGTGGAGTCATCGTATTGAATGGGGTGAGGATTGGTAAAGGAGCCGTGATTGGGGCTGGGTCTGTAGTCAATCAGGATATACCAGATGGCGCAATTGCAGTGGGGGTTCCAGCTAAAGTAACTAAAATGCGTTCCGACTTAGCCCTTAAGAAAGAAAATAATAAGTCTAACTCTGTAAATTCTTGGTTTAGCTTAGCTCAATCGCATCAAACTAAAGGTCAATTCAAACAAGCAGCAGAAGCTTATCAGAAAGCCATTAAAATACAACCATCATTATCAGAAGCTCATTACCGCTTGGGAATGGTGCTACAAGAACAAGGTGAACAAAATGCAGCCCTTGCTTCCTACAATAGAGCTTTGAAAATCAAACCCAGTTCAGATATTTACTTTAATTTAGCCAAGATTCATCAACATCAGAATAATACTCAAGAAGCAATTTCTGCTTATCGTCAGGGTTTAAAGCTAATTAATCCTCATTATGCTTGTGCAATAGAAGCTTACAAAAATTGTGAAATAGACCAAGAAATACGGACTACACCAGAAAATTCTAGAGAACAGGTAATTATAGGAGGACATCCTTTCCCATCAATTCCGACCGTTTGTAACGATAGCTCTAAACGACCATTTTGGAGTGTTGTACTCCCGATATACAGTAATAATCAGCGCAGTAATTACTTACTTGAATGTTTAGTCAGCGTACTCAGACAGTGGACTGGTGAAGAGGAGATGGAAATCATAGTAGTTGATGATGCTAGTCCAATACCTCTAAAAGACTTAATTGATGAAATTGGTGGGGGAATAATCAAATATTATCGTAACTCTCAGAACAGGGGAGCATACAAAAACTTTAATACCGCAGTTACAGCTAGCCGAGGACAGTGGATTCACTTACTTCACGATGACGACTACGTGCTTCCGGGTTTCTACGACCGTCTGCGAGAATCCTTAGAAAAATCTGCCCCTTCCATTGGAGCAGCTTTCACCGGCTATGAAAACGTTAACGAGCAGGGAAAGGTAATTTTTACTCAACAACTTTATAAACAACAGCAAGGAATTGCCAAAGGTTTTGTTGAAAAGATTGGAATTGCAAACCCATTAAATATGCCCGCAGTGGTGGTTCGTCGTTCTACTTACGAACATCTGGGAGGGTACTTACCGGAATTGAATTATACTGGCGACTGGGAGTTTTATAAGCGCGTAACTGCCTTTTATGATTGGTGGTATCAACCAGAAATTTTAGCTCGGTATCGCCAACATTCTCAAAATATCACAACCGATTCCACACTTTCAGGGTCAAATGGAACAGATATCCGTAAAGCAATAGAAGTGTCGGAAAAATATTTACTTGATGAAATAACTGTAAAGGCTAGGCATTATCACTTTGCTTGCTGTCTAAATAATGCCATAATTCCTTTAAAGGCTGGAAAAATATCCGGCGCACTTCTTCTACTACAAGAAGCACTAAAAATCGATAATTCCCCGCAATCTGTAACAAAGCTATTTTCTTGGTTAAAACAAGATGAGGTATCTGCTTTACGGAATGAAATAGTTTCGAGGTTATTTCTGGAAGGTTTGAAGGTTAAACCAAACTAACTTCTGACCCAAACCACCGATGATAATACTTATGTAAAACCCCCCTTAGGTAAAAGGGGGAATCCTTGTATTCTCTGGTATTACTACGTAAGTGTTAAATTAATCAATCCAAATTTAAAATC
>CAKZYM010000666.1 GCA_937884685.1 uncultured Calothrix sp. | reverse complement strand
AATTTTCTAACAGTCAATGCGTTGATAATTTAAATAAAATCTTACCCGAATTAAAAAAAGCCAAAGTCGTATACCTCGGAGAAACTCACGACAGTTCCCAAGACCACCAAAATCAATTAAAAATTATCAAAGAATTATACAAAAATAATCCAAAAATTGCGATTGGGATGGAAATGTTTCAACGTCCCTTTCAGGAAATTATTAACCAGTATATTGCGGGTAAAATTACCGAAGCAGAACTAGTTGAAAAAACCGAATATAAAAATCGTTGGGGTTTTGATTGGGAACTCTACGCTTCTATTTTACGCTTTGCTAAAGAGAACAAAGTACCTGTTTTAGCTTTAAATACTCCTAGTGAAATTAGCCGCAAAGTAGCTAAAGGAGGAATAGAAAATTTAAGTGATGAAGAAAAAAAATTAATTCCATCCATCACAGAAATTAAGCTCGATAACATACCATATCGTCAAATGGTATTAAAAGCGTTTGAACAGCATCAAAGTGCTGGACATGGAAACAGTAATAGCGCGAATCGCTTTTTTCTAGCCCAAGTATTGTGGGATGAAACAATGGCTGACGGTATAGCCAAATTCGTTAAAACGAACCCCGATTATCAAGTAGTTGTTTTAGCCGGTCAAGGACATGTTGTCTACGGTTATGGTATTCCAAGTCGTGTAGAAAGACGAATTCAAGACAGCAACAAAGATAAAAAATTCATTCAGCGTTCGCTTTTGTTGAGCGTTCCCGACATTACTCCAATAGAGAAAGATAAGCCGGTTGCTGATTTTATTTTAAAGTAGTTTTAAAGTAACTTTAAAGTTACATATTGCACTATTCTTATCAACCACCTTGGAATGAATTCCCCTTTCTTATACACAAACTCTGATAAATCAGACTGGGTAAAGTTTTAGTGAATTTTAAACCACTTTGTATATCAGCCTTAAAATCAACTCAAGACTGTTTTGAAGCTAATTCTCAGTGAAATCATAATTTCCTAAATAGCTTGTGTAGTAGTTATATATAGCATTTTCAGTTGGATAGAATACACCCTTCTCCTTAATAAGGAGAGGGGCTGGGGGTGAGGTTTATCAAAATGTATTGCACTCAACCGAAAAGCGCTATATTCTTTTGAATTTATTCGCAACATCTAATTTTTTGCTGTTGCAGATTACAGAGTAACTATACAAGCACAATGAACCAACAACTCAAGCTTTCTTGGTGTCAGCAAATAGCTTTAGGAAAAGCCTTATGGAATATAGAAGCATCGAATAATACTGATAATTATCTTTATTCAACTCGAATGAAATGGTTGTTATTACGTGCTTTTACAATTTACAAGCGTCGTCAGCATTTATCATCTGTTGAATTATCAAAATATCAACAAGCTTTACAACAACGTTTACAAGTTTGTCTAGAGCTACAATCTGAAAAAAATATTGAAATACCTTATTATCTATTTAGCTTTTGGAATGAAGTTTTTAAATCAGTCGATAATACAAATCAAAAACCAACTATCAAAACAAAATTAGTTTCTAAAAATAATAATAGTAAGAAAATAGAAAAGAAAAGTCAAAAGATAGCTTTATCTGACTATCGAACATTTTGGGTAATGTTGATTAAATCAGGTTTAGATATTACTAACAAAAACCCTAAAATTATTAACTTGAAGAAAACTTTAGGTTGTATTAGTCTAATTCCCATCAAAATAGGTAACGAGCATATCAAAGTCAAAGGTGTTTGCATTCACTACCATGATTTATATCACTTTGAAGTAGCGCAATTAGAACGTATCCGAATGGGAAAGCATATGGTCAGCGGAATACATGGACTTAAAGTATCGCTTTTTCATAGTTCTTTAAAACCAGAAGAATACGACGGTTTTCTAGATGAAGCGCGAATTGCTATCCATGAGGGATTAACAAGACCTACAGCATTTAGTATTATCAAAGCATTATGTTGGATGACATTATTAGCACTTCAAGGAATCAACTCTTTTGCAGTTTTAATCCGTCACATTAAAAGTATGAAAAACAAGCAAAAGGAATTTCGTAGAAATTACATGGATTATAGTCCACAAAAATGTTCTGCTTGAAAACCCTTAAAACCTATAGTCAAAATATAAACCCGGCTTTTCAATAAAAACCGGGTGTCTCAAAATTTCAAAAAAGCGAAAAACTACCACCATTTAAGTTGTAAATAACCACGCTGGGATAGAGCAATTTCTTTCTCACCCATCCATTCTTCAACGGGTTTATAAGTACCAAAAACATGGTCCCACCAATCTACAGCTAAGCCAAAATTATGCTCCCACATGCCATATTTATGATGTACGTAATGTACTGGCATTTTCATCCAGAAGCATTTGCTGGGGTTTTCATGCTGTAATTGATGAGCGTAAGCTGAAAAAGCTGCGTAGCTTAAACTTCCGAACAACCAGCCAAAACCAGCATCCCAAGAAAAGAAAAACATAACTGGTAAGACAACCAAGCTACCGACCACGTAATCGCGGAATTCCCAAATCACACCTTGTCCTTCATTACGACGATGATGGTCGCGATGACGTTTACCAATCTTGCGGTTAACATGCATCAATCGATGCAGCCAGTATTCAACTAAACTCGCTAGTGTGAAAGCAATGAGGAAACAAATTATTGCTGTCGAAGCACTTAATAACACAGGATTCATATAAACTTTTGAAGGAATATTTCTCTCGTAATTTATCGTAACAATTTATCGACATGATAATTGCATACAAAATTACTTTGTCAAAGACGTTAGATGAATTTAATAAGTTGCATTGACAGACTAAATTTAATACTAAATCTCTGATTGTAACTCTGTAGTAATTTCCTGCAATACTTGAGGTACAGAGCGAGGTTCCCAGCCGAGCTTTTCGCGAGCTTTTGTTGCATCAACCCGCACGCAGCGGTCGTACAGATAATGCACTCGTTCTTTGCTTATAGGTGGATTCCAGGATAATAACTTTCCTATCGGGTCAATAATATTACCAGCTAGTCTAATAATTGCTGGGGGAAGTTCCGCAGGTGTGGAAATTCCAGTCTGTTCGCTCATGATTTCAAACATTTCCCGTAAAGGAAGCTCTCCAGCAGAGATTATATAGTGTTCTCCTCGTTCGCCTTTTTCTGCTGCTAATATCATGGCGTTTACAAGGTCATCTACATGAACTATACCCGTGATCCGGTCACCTCCGACCGTGAGTTTTAATTTACCTTGTAAAAATAGTTTAAATACGGGACCGAAATGAGGGTCATCGACACCAAATATACCTGATGGCATGACGCTAACTACGGGAAATCCGATTACGGCATAATTGTCAACTAGTTGCTGGGCTTCATACTTAGTACTGTCGTAAGCAGATGAAAAATCTTCTTGTGTTCTTTCAAAGGTTTCATCTACTACTTTGCCTTTTGTATCCCCGTAAATACCAATAGTGCTGCAATAAACCATTTTAGAAATTTCCATCTCTTTAGCAATTTCTAAAACGGCTTGGGTTCCTTCAACGTTTACCCGTTCCATTTTTGCAGCATCAACTAAACCCAATTCCACAAAAGCCGCAGTATGAAAGACTGTATCAACATCTTTCATAGCTTGACGTAAGGCTTTACGGTCGGTAATCTCGCCAGTAACTAACTGTATTTCGGTGTCTTTTAATCTTGTTAAATCGCTGGTTTTTCGCACTAGCCCAACAACCGAATCGCCACGCTGCTGTAGCGCTTTTACTAAGTGCGAACCCGTGAAACCATTGGCACCTGTGACTAAAGCTTTCATAACGCTTTCTCGTAAATTCGGTAAGTCTTGTAGATTTTGCCACCTGCTGCTTCAACTAACTTCCGGGAGGGTGAGTTATCTTCCCAAACAAAAGAAAGTTCTGCCCTTTTATATGGTTTACCTTTTTTAATTCCTCCCTGCATTCCCAAATAAATTAATCCCAAAGGTACCATTTTACGACGATATTCTGGCAAGCTAGCAATAACAATTACTCTTCCTTGGTCGATTTGCCGACGATACCAAAGAAATTTGAGAATTCCTAAAAAATTTAGTTTCCCATTAACATGTTTTAAAGCAATATTATAGTCAGGTAAACCCATCCAGCAGCCTATCATTTTACCGTTATCTTCAGCAATAGGAAATACATCGGGATCTACTAACGATTGTAACTCTTTTGCTTCATCCATAAATTCCTCTTCGGCACGAGGAGTAGCACTATAATTGTTAGCAAAAGCGGTATTAAACAGTTCGTAAAGGCTGCGACAATCTTTTTCAAAACCTTCACCTTTAGTATGGAGAGGGCGAAAATTAATTCCAGATTTACAAGCGATTTTATAACCTTTTTCAAATTTGGGTTCTAAAGCAATATCAAGAGGAAAATCATAAGCATAAGCATCATTTCCTTTGTAATAACCAGCCTTTTCCATAAATTCAGGATAATAAGGCGGATTATAGGGTGTCATCATCATAGGTGGCTCATCAAATTTATCTACTAAAAATAAACAGCTATTGTGAGTAGATAAATTTATCGGTCCTCTGACAAAATTCATTCCTTTACCGCGCAGCCAATCAGAAGCATTTTCTAACAAGCTTTGAGCAACTTCAAAGTCTTCGACGCATTCAAAATAGCCGAAAAGACCGACGTTCTTACCTTCGCTTTCAATTAACCTACGATTGATAACCGCGACAATTCTTCCTAATGGTTCACCGTTTTTCTGAGAAACGGCAATAAACTGCTGAAATTCACCATACTCTAAAAAAGGATTTTCCTTAATTGCTAATTGTTTCGCGATACTGCTACGAATCGGTGGAACCCAATTAGGATAGTTTTTATATACTTTAAAAGGCACGTCAAGAAACATTTCTCTTTGTGCGTCTGTAGTTACAAGCGATACTTGAAAATTTTGGACTTGAGTAACCATATCCGCTAATAAAGTATTACGTTTAATGTAAAAAAGTTACAGTGCAACTGTTAATTATGATAATTTTATTGGGTTATTTTAATTATTTGGAAGAGGTAATGGGGAATTAACGACATACCACTTTCGTTTGAGTATTACATCAAAATAGACACCGCTACAGAAAAATTCAGAAACCCGGTTCGTCAAAAAACCGGGTTTCTAAAATCTTGACAATCCCTACAAACCAAGAAGAGCTATAACTCCTAGGGGGTAAATCTCTTTACCTGTGATAGAGCATATACTTACTTCTAAGCGCTGGCAACTGTTGCGGGCTTATATAGAAGCTCTCTGGTTTCCACTAGTGCATCAACCAACTTATCCATATCTTCTTTGGTATGAAGCGCGTTTGCGGTAATTCTTAAGCGAGGTTTAGCAATAAACCAAATTGCAGATACCCAAATACCGTGATGCTCCATCAAATGACGACAGAATTGCTTGGGATTGATTTCAGGAGGTACCAATACCGGAATTACGTTGGTTTCACCAATCGCAGCAAAATCATTCTCGATTAAACGCGCTCTCAAATAACGAGCATTAGCTTGAAGAGTTTCGACAAGTTCTGGCTTTTGTCTTACCTGACGAATACTTTCTAATGCTGCTGCTGTAGTTGGTGCAGGAAGTGAAATTGTACCGATGGAAGTTGGTGATACGTCCAGCAAATCAATCATTTCTGGTAAATGAGAACTGATTGCTGCACCTGCGGAAGCTGCAAATTTAGAGAAGGTGGTCATAATTAATGGCACCATTCCTCTATCAAGTACTTCCTGGGGTGTAATACCAAAGTGGTCGTAGATACCGCCACCTTTAGGACCAATTGCACCACTCGCATGAGCTTCATCCATAACGATGACGCTACCAGGGTAGTTTTCTAAAACGTCCAGCATTTCAGGTAATGGAGCGATATCGCCATCCATTGAGAACACTGCATCGGAAACTACAAGGATACGGTCATTTGGCTTTGCGTAGCGTCGTAATTTTCGGGCTAAGTCATTTACATCGCAGTGACGGTAAGCTTTTACGCGAACGTCAGGACTATGACTAAACATCTTCCCAGAACGATTGCTGGCATTAGTTACGGCAGAAAGTATACAGCCGTGGTTGAGAAGGTCAGTCAAAATCAAGGTTTCTCTAGTGTTCCGAAACCCAGGAAGATTAATCGCTAGGTGACAGAAACCATCTATTAATGCTTGCATTGCCATCCAAGCATTAAGGAATAGATGAGTGTGAGGTAAATGTTTGAAAGCTGAAATTTCTTGTTCTAGCTGACGATGCAAATCAATTCTACCGCTTAGCACGGAACAGGAACTATTGGAAGTACCATATTGCACAATTGAATCAATCGCCGCTTGTCTTACAGCTTCTGACTGAACTAACCCCAATACATCGTTAGTGCAAAATGTCAAAAGGTTATATCGCTTACCGTCAGCAGGGTCTTCAACTTCGACAAAATTACCTTGCTTTTGATGACAAATAAACTTATCCGGATAGAGACCACTTTGATAGAGTCCCTGCATATACTCTTCTACAACTTCCACAAATAACTCCTCTCACCTAAAATTTGCCTAAGGGCTTTTAATATATGTTTGCAGTTGAAAATTTACTTTTTACCATCAATCCGTCTGTTATATCAGATGGTTTACTACTTTTCTAAGTAGGGGTTAAATTTGATTTGATTTCACCAGCCGGAGATGCGTAATTATCATTATTACCATTGGATAGTTTTTTAGATTGTTGCACAAATTTCTCATATTGACCCACAATAACCCGTTGTAGGGCAATAATTGCTGGATTAATTTCTACATAACGTCTTCGGGGATTAGCTTGGTAGGTTCGTTGCTCGCTTTCAATCATCTCGGTGTCTTGGTCAAGAAAACTTTTCAAGAAAAACCGCCAAATGATTTTTGTTATCGGTTTTTGCAATGGTTTTACAAACCACTGGGGAAGGCGAATTTTGATAAATAACAGAGAAAAAGATTTTGTTAATTGTGCCCCCACTGGTTGACGCATCAAATAAAGGGAAGACATTCCTTCCAAAGAACTATGATAATGAGGATAGTTATATTTAATTGAGACAGTACGAGTGGTAACTTCGTTCCCTTGTTCGCTGAATCCGAAAAACTTTGTCAACCAACCTTGATAGGATACTCGATACTGAGCGAATACGGATGATTCGGAAGCTTTTAAACTTAGTAGTTTTGGGTCAAACCAGCCCTGTAAGTTTTCATGTAAGTAGCCGTGGAACACATCCATAGTGTTTTCGTTACAGATGGAGAAATGAGCTTTAAACTCTCCTGGTATGGGAATAGCCAACCAGTTTGGGTCGTCATACTCCGGAACTGAAGGAAAATCTGCTGTTTCTGAATCTTCAACCGCTCCGGGGAAAATCCAGACAATATTGTATTTTTCTCTTACCGCATAGCTACGTGCTTTTGCACAGGGTAACTTTTGGTCTTTAGGAAAATAAGGAATATTTTGACATACCCCATCACCGTCAAATTCCCAACCATGATAGGGACAGGCGATATTCTCCCCAGTGACTTTTCCTTTATGCAAGGCTACACCCTTGTGCGGACAAGCATTTTCTATCGCATAAACTTGACCATCTTCCGAACGATAAAGTGCAATTGACAAATTCCAGATTACTACGGGCAATACTTGACCTGGTTTAAGTTCCAAAGCCCAAGTTGCGGGATACCAGTAATTTGGGTTTATACCAACTTCGCGCACCTGATTTTGAACGGTTTGGCTCCTCAGTATTGGAGCTATTTCCATTACAGTACTCCCTAATAAGTAATTAACTATATGAGCAATTACGACAGAAAGTTAGCGTATCTTTCTCAAGGACCTGCAAACAATCTTATTAGAAATTTACAAAGTTCTTAGAAATTAAGCAAGAACTTATGGCAAAACAAACCGTTAGGTCTCTGAAAAATGGTGATTGTAGGCATTTTTATTTTTAATTGCCTAATTGCCGCTTTTATTCAATAGTTTTATCAGATTTTTGGCAAATGTCGAGTGTCTTATGACACTTTTATCTTCGTGCCTATCTATATTTTTATTATTCACACTTATAGCCACTAATATAGTTTAATACTCCTGAATAAGTTAAATTACTTAACTAGCAACAAACGATTTGCTACTTGTTATTCTCATATATATATACAAATCTTATATTTAGGAATTAGGGATATAACCCAAGCGCGGGTAATGAAATCCGTAATATCCTGAAAAAGCAAACCTATATGATGTATTTTTTTATATAAATTTTACTTTATCAAGTATTCGAGCCTACAAAATCTAAAAGCTAAAGCCATATAACAATATCCAAATTTAGGTAATATAAATAACTATTTTAACTTATGAAGTAGAATACCCTACGGTGCGAGAAACCTGTTACTCAAATTCGCATTGTAAATAAAATTGCCTTCAATATTGTAAGAATTGCGATATATTAATAAAAATTCAATTAACAAGCTGATATTCGCGCTATTAGTTTCCAGGAAACATAAAGTAAAAAATTGCATCAATAAGATTACAACAACAAAGATTAAAAAAAGTTGAAATTGATAATTTTTTTTTGCGCTTTAGCGTAGCTCTTTGCTAAATTTATTTTTCGGAATTGCAGCATCATTGATTTTTAAAAAGCCAATTCTAGGACAAAGCATAGACTTAATGCCATTTAACGCTTTCACGAACGAATGCTGCGTGCTAACCACCATAGCAAGCAATTAAGTTTTGGTTTTGAGCAAGTATCAAAGATGGAAAAATTCAATCCAGCGTAAAGCAAAAAACTTCATGACTAGCAATTTATCTCAAGCATCTTTATCTCAATTGAATCCACCTTCGCCTCGTTTGAAGGTGATTATTTTTACGATTGTGCTGCATTTAGCAGTACTATTAGCATTTCTACCTAATACCTTTAGCTGGTCTGCTGTGGGGGTTGCAGTTTTATTACACTGGATGACCATCGGTCTAGGAATTACTTTTGGTTTTCACCGTTTGGCTACCCATCGCAGTGTGGAAGTTCCCAAATGGCTAGAATATTTTCTGATTCTTTGCGGGACTTTGGCTCTTCAAGGAGGAGTATTTGGCTGGGTTGGTTATCACCGATTGCATCATATCTATTCAGACCAAGACGGAGACCCTCATAATTCCCGCGAAGGTTTCTGGTGGAGTCATATAAGTTGGTTGATGCACACTGTTCCGACTCTAAGCGAACGTCCACGCTATACCAAAGATATTGCTGACGATAAATTCTATCAATTTTGTCACCGCTACTACATTGAATTGCAAGTAGCTTTAGGAGTTCTCCTATATTTATTCGGAGGCTGGTCTTTTGTGATTTGGGGAATTTTTGTCCGCTTATTTGTCGGAATCCACTCTACTATGTTCGTCAATAGTGCTTGTCATATGATTGGCTATCGTAGCCATGAGACAAAAGACTGCTCAACTAACTGTTGGTGGGTAGCTTTGTTAACTTTCGGTGAAGGTTGGCATAATAACCATCATGCTTTTCAGTATTCAGCCCGTCATGGTTTGAGATGGTGGGAAGTTGACATGATTTGGACAACCATTCAATTACTAGAATTCGTCGGATTGGCAAAAAATGTCAAAGTTCCACGCAAGTAATACCAATACCTAAGATTATTACTAAATACTTGTAGAGACGCGATCACAAAGTGTCTCTATTTTGTTATTGGGAGAAACAAGACGATTGATACTAATCCAATTAACTACTAGAAAATAAATAACAGTTACTATATATTGAACGATACAATCGCAAGTTTGATAACTACCTAAATACCCCTATTTCATTTTTTATCTAAAATCCCAGGAGCGCTATATGACACAAACCGAAGCACGAAATTTAAAAGAAACACAACAAGTAATCTCTCCTTACAGCCAGAATTGGGATAATATAATTTCCAAACTACCCAGTGGAGAACGCTATTTATATCAGCTTTTCACTTTAATAAAACAAGGTAATCTGACAGTTATTAATCCAGATGGTAAAACTTTCCATTTTGGTGAAGAATCTTCCGAAGCTTTTTACCTAAAAATTTATAATCCCGATACTTATGACCGCGCTTTAGCATTTGGCGCACTTGGCTTTTGTGAAGCTTACATGGAAGGCTGGTGGGACGAGGAAAACGATAAACTCGCCGAAATGATTGGCTTGCTGTTTCGTAATAATGTTTACTCGAAAGCCAGTCAAAGGGTAACAATTCCACTTTTAATAAAAGTAATAACTCAACGCTTACAAACAGTTCCTACCAATATTCAAAACAGTCGTAAAAACGTACAGCATCATTATGATGTTGGAAACGATTTCTATCAGTATTTTCTCGACTCAACAATGACCTATTCCTGCGGTTATCAGCGTAAAGAAACTGATACCCTCGAACAGATGCAGCTGCAAAAGTACGAATTAATTTGTAAAAAGCTGGCTTTAAAATCGGGAGAATCTTTAATTGATATTGGCTGTGGATGGGGTGGAATGCTGATTTATGCAGCAGAAAACTATGGAGTTTCTGGAACCGGTATTACTCTGAGCGTAGAACAAGCAGCATTAGCTAAAAAAAGGATTGAACAAAAAGGTCTGAAAGATAAAATCAAAATCGAGATAGCTGATTATCGAGAAATAAAAGGACAATACGATAAATTTGTCAGCATCGGAATGTTTGAACACGTCGGTAAAGACAGTTTTACAACATTCATGCAAAAAGCGTCAGAACTTTTAGCTCCCTCTGGAGTAGGTTTGCTGCACACAATCTCCACCCAAGCAAAAAAAGAAAGA
Organism: uncultured Calothrix sp.; assembly: GCA_937884685.1. Classification (GTDB taxonomy): domain Bacteria; phylum Cyanobacteriota; class Cyanobacteriia; order Cyanobacteriales; family Nostocaceae; genus Rivularia. The sequence continues at coordinate 20,650 of CAKZYM010000666.1, read as the reverse complement.
CTTGGTCCGTGGGTTGCTAAATACATTTTTCCTGGTGGATATTTACCACAACTTCACGAATTAACCCAAGAACTTTGGGCTGCAAAGTTAACGGTTGCTCATTGCGAGAATCTGAAACCTCACTATGCAGAAACCTTGAAGCGGTGGGCTGAAAACTTTAATGAAAACCGAGAAGAAATTGCATCATTGGGAACAAAATATGACGAGCGATTTCGCCGTATGTGGTACCTTTACCTGCAATCTTCCGAGACTTCTTTCCGATACGGTAGTTTAGGAGTTCATCAACTGCTATTTTTTAAAGGAAAAGAGTGGAAGTTGGATATTCCTTTAAATTTCTCTTGGAATTAACAGTAAAAATATAAAGCGGAACAGTTGAGGCTTAAAATAATTCTAAATACATAACACTATTTCCCTTCCACCTATTAACTCGGAGGGGATTTTGTTATCAGATTTGCCTATTCAAGATGAATAAATTAGTTTATTCTACTTGTTATGCTTAAATGTTATTGTCTTAACATCTTCTTTAAGAAAACAATATTAAATCACAGAAGAATACCGAAATCAGCAAAAATTTAAGTAATAAGTTTTACAGCCTTTTTATACCAAACAAATAATCCTTGTAAGGAAATCTTTTACATGTCAACATCGCTTCTAACCAGAGAAACTCGCAAACAAATTCCCATACTATTGGTGTTACTGGCTTGTGGTAGCTTAACCACTATGACGGGAAGCGTTGTTGCTCCAGTAATGCCAGAAGTCAAAGATCAACTTCTAATTGACCCTCGATGGTCAGGAATGCTAGTGAGTATGCATTGTCTGACAATATTTTTATTTAGTCCAATTTTTGGAATACTCGCTGACCGTATCGGTAAAGCAAGAGTATTAATTCCATCACTTATCTGCTACGCAATTTTTGGTACTGCTGGCGCTTTTGCAAATGGCTTTACACCTTTATTAATATCCCGAGCGTTGTTAGGGGCTGCAAGTGGAGGAATTGCGGCTGCGAGCATCGGTATTCTCAGCAGTATGTACGAAGGAGAGAAACGAACTCGTATTCTTGGTTACACTACTAGCGCATTGGCAATTGCTAGCAATATCTTCCCTATTGATGGTGGTTTAATTGGTAAATACAATTGGCGATTTACCATTGGTATGTATAGTTTGGCTTTACCAGCAGCGCTACTTGCGTACCTACTATTACCAAAACGCAAACGTCAAGGTGGTTCATCAATAAGTTTAGGTCAGAAAGATAAATTAATTGAAAGCTTGAAAGCTAGTAGCACCATAACTTTATTTACTGCTTTAGCTTTGACATCTGCCATCTTTTATGTAGTGATAATCTACGCTCCCCTACATTTTAAAGAAACTATCGGAGCCGATACTGCTACTAATGGAGCAATCTTAGCATCACGAGCCATTGGTGCTGCTGTTATTTCTGCTGTAGGTGCGAGTAAGTTAGCGAAGCGTTTGGGCAGTGCTAAAGCCATCGGTTTGGGATTTGTTTTGATGGCATTAACGTTAATGACTATACCTTTTGTCGAGCAGCTTTATTTTATTTTACCTACAGCAATTATTTTCGGAATGGGATTTGGTATAGTAATGCCCAATTTGTACGATGCATTATCTAAATCAACTCCTAAAGAAGTACGTTCGAGCATTTTAGCTATTGGTACGGGAGCAAGCAATTTAGGACAATTTTTCTCTCCTATATTTTTAGGCCCAGTTTGGAAGAATGCTGGAATTGGAGTATTTTTTGTCGGAGCAGGAGTTGCTTTAATAACTGCTTTATTGAGCATTCAACAAGGTAAAGCGCTTGAAAAAGCTAAATATGATAAATAAATAGATAAATAAATCAATCGGTTTCTGCTGACAGCCCCGTTTCCAAATAAAGGTTGGGGCTTTAGAAGTCAGATAAAATTTATAACTACTAAATTTATCGCGAAATAAAGCATCATTCTGAATAAATTGGCTTTTTAAAACACCTTTGATAGCGATATAGCGTTTCCGCAATCAGAGTCCGGTACAGTGATTACCTCAACCCCATAAAATTATGCTTTATCTCCTCTCTCCTTAATAAGAATAGGAGTTGGGGGTGAGGTTTTAAGATGTACTCCAATAGACTGGTAAACGCGGTAAGAATATTATTTTACTGTTTATTTGAGCATTTTATCAGTTGCAATATTTATCTCACAAATAGATAGTAAAAATGCTCATAGTTAAACTTTAGCGCTTATAGCGTTTTTCAATGTGGTAAGGTACATCTTTAAAGCTGCTTGTCTTGATATAAAAGCTCAGTTTATACTTAATTTGTTTAGGAAACGCTATAAAGCATTATTTTGGCGCTAAAAACTACAAACTAAGAAACTAATTTTTTCGATGTACTCTCAGCTTCAAACTTGTTTTCCCAAGCTTTATGACTAGCTTTAGCATCCTTAACAATAGGAGTTGCTGTAATAAATTTATTAGCTAGCGAACTGACTACATTAAGTGGAAATTTTAAAGGACGAGCAATATCGAGAAATAAAACTACACGATAACCATCTGTATTATTCCAAACTTCATGATAAAAAGTATCATCAAAAATTAGACTTTTACCTTCTTCCCAATATCTAATTTCATCTGCTATTTGAATTTTACAATTTTCTTTTGGTTGTGGAACAATTAAACCCAAATGATAGCGAATCAAAGTTTTAAGTTTACCTCGATGTTTGGGGATATGTTTACCAGGGGCAAGGATAGAGAAAAATGCTACTTTTAGTCCAGGGATTTGTTCTAATAATTTAGTAGTTTCGGGACATCTTTCACAATTTTTAGTAGCCTTAAAACCGAATGCATAGAAAAAATAAGTTTTCCAGCGATTATCATTAGCAATTCGATATTGACGCTTGGAAATATCTTGAAAGTTTGGTAGATCATCCACTCTTTGAAGCACACTATCTAATTCTTTACGAATCACTATCCAATCAGCTTCTAAATTTTTGCTCCAGGGAAACTGTTCGTTCTCAAAAAAAACCGAATCACCAACCAAAGAATGTTTAGCGACTAACCTTTCCAACCAACCATCTTTAGTTAGTAATTTTTCTAATTGTTTAGCTAGGGTTCCTAAAATATTTGCCATTTTTATTGTTTTCTTTATGTAAATGCAGGAATTTTCACTTCTTGTTCAACATTTAATCCAGCCAAAAATTGTCTATCATCATTTACATGAGGGAATTTTAACTGCGAAGCCGGAACACCTCTTTCTAAAAGCCTTTGACGCACAGTAGCGAAACTTCCAGAAGCCATTATTCGCAACCGAGGAGGTGGTACTTGAGTAGCCCTTTTAGCCGCGTAAGAAGCATGAATATCTTGTAAAATACGGTCAAATTCAGCTATAAATTTCTCAGGATTATCCAGAGTATGACCCGCTAGCAATTCAATATTGACAAGATAATGAGGGGGGATTTCATCCTCTGATAAAGTAATACAGAAATTTTCTAAGGGTAAATTAAATTTCGTTTGCAACTGCTGCATTGCCTGAGTCGCATGAAATTCAGTGGTTTTTTCTGTTGTAGAAGATAGCAAACCTCCTAGACGATGCCGGAAAACAATTACAGGTGCTTTTTCATACCAACCTACGACTTCAACAACATCTCCTATATCGTAGCGATAAAAACCACTGTAGTTGGACATCAAAATACGGTAAAACTCTCCCACTTTCAACTCTTCTGCTAAAAGTGTATTAGGCTGTGAAACACCCCATTCTTCTTGGGGAATAAATTCAAAAAACCCAGTCTCAATAGCTAAAATTACCCCATCATTATTCAAATCATGATAAACACCAAAAGTACCTTCAGCAGAAGCATAAATTCCACCAAATATTGGGGTATCGCCAAAATATTCAGGAAACCTTTGCAGGTAAAAATTTGATGTGCCACCAAGAGCAGTAGTAATTAACGAAAGATTTGGCCAAATTGATTTCGGTGTCAGCTTTCCCGAATCTTGTAATATCTGTCGCAGTTGAGCAGCTCTGTTGGGGGATGGTGATAATTTACTTTCTAGTTTTATCCGTAATTCTGGTTCCAGTTTCAGCCAAGAAGCGATGGTTCCTTTTTCGATATCATCAATCATTTGTTCTTGATTGGATTCCAGATATTGGCATAACTGTAAGGCCAAAACTGGAAAATTAGAAGCGATTATCTTCAAAGAAGGATTTCTCATCGCAAAAAGCAAGCAAGTGTAATTACGCGCTAAACTATCTTCTAGCATTAAAGCTTCATAAGGAAATGCAAATACTTGTTTATAAAGAAAACTGTTTAAACGTATATCGCTAACGCTGGCCGGACCATAATCAATTCCTGCATCAGTACGCCCATATAGTTTAACTGAACTTGTCAAAAATATTTTGCCAATAGCTAAATTTCGCTTTCGTGCAGCTTCAGCGATAAAGCCCATACTAACTCTATTGACACGATTTAAAATTTTTCTAGATTGGCGAGTTACTGGAATTAATTTTTGTTTTCCGGTAGAACCGCTTGTTAAATTCAGAAAAACAACCGGGTCTGGTGTAAGAATGTTTTGTTCGCCGTTGGCAATACGCTTTAAGTAGGGTTCGTAACTACTGTAAGTTACAATTGGGATTCGCTCTCGAAATTGGTCAACGCTGTTTATTTGTTTAAACTGATACTTTTGACCTAATTCCGTATCTTGATACGATTTGAGCAACGAAAGCAAAAATTTCTCTTGAACAATCGCAGTTTCACGGGTTTTCCTGACAAAATTGGTCTTAGATAACCTCGCTGCGCTAGTTAATAAATCTAAAGTGAAATTTACCATTTAATCCTCGGATGAATTATTAAGAAAACGTGAACAATCCTTGAAGCGTCTTTACAAAACTATTTAAAACTAACTAAAGTTAGAGAAATACAACTATAAAAGCCTTAGAGTGAAGAAAATACTACTACTCCTGTTAGGGTCTGTCGAGACAAGTAACTTACAAAAGAAGTATTTATGGTGTTTTAAGTACCAATTCAAAAACATGTGCATATGTGTTAACAGAAATCGGCTTAAACAATCAAATACTGTTTTATCTGGAAGTTATGAAGTATTTGAAATTTAATTAATACTTTCGGGGCAACTCAGATGTAGGGATTTGAGATTGACATTAAGTATAAGAGAATGGAATATTTGATTCGGTAGACTTTACCGAACTTTGAAAAGTTCCAAATTTGCAACAGTAGAGATTCACACCATAACAGGGAATATAATATTTTGATGACCATTTTACTTGCTAGTTATGATAGGCAATCGATTGACTATTTGTCTATCTTTGCCTGCTGATTTATCTTAGAGCAATTAATATACCACTCATTAAAAATCGTTTTTCAACTTGTTTTCAGTTCTTTCCGTATTTTTTCAAAAAATCACATTTAATATAAAACGCTGTGAAATATCTGCAAAAAAGAGCGAATGTATCATCTAACTGTTGACCACATTTTTCAGTCTGAGAATATCAATTGAGAATCATAAATAGTTGATTCCTGCGGTCGAGCTATCAGATGATTTTAGATGAAAGCTGTACAAGGCAAATTGACAGACATTTAATCTAACCCCGTTCATATGTTCTTACATAAAAACTGGTTCTAACCCCTAAATATATAGGGAAAACAAAGGAACGATTTATTACTGTTTTTGCGTCAATTAGCTGGGAAAGGTAAATCTTTCTCTATGAAAGTAAATCTTAATGGTTGTGAATTCAAATGGTTTCCATAGCTCGCAAAAACCTGTTTGAAGATATCCCTCGCTTTTTGGTGGCTCAAGCGGGAATAATGTTTGCTGTCAGCTTAGTGACCATTCAAACTGGTGTATTCAATGGGGTGATTCGTTCTACTGCAAGTTTAGTGGAAAAATCGCGAGCCGATATCTGGTTAGCATCAGATAAGATGGTACAGCTCGAACTCACACAACCATTAATTTTCGACTATGCGGTTAGAGCAAGAAAAATTGATGGTGTAAAACGAGCCGAAGCTTTACTTCAAGGTTCCGCTAGATGGAATGTTCAAAACGGAAAATTAAATGTAGTTAAAGTATACGGTTTTCCGCCCACCGGAAGACTATTTGTTCCCGGAGATATTGTCAAGGGAAACGTAAAATCTCTTAGAAAACCCTATACAGCAATTATTGATAAAAGCAATTTAAAGTCTCTCAAAGCCGAAAAAATTGGAGACACTGCTCGAATTGGCTCATTACCAGTAGAGGTGGTGGGCTTAACTCAAAACACTCAATCAGTTGTCTCCAGTTCCTTTATATTTACTTCTTTAGAAACTGCAAATGCCTATGCTAACGCTAGCGTTACTACCAATGTCAACTGTACCTGGGTAGGAGAAGAACTCCAGTGTCGCAACGTTTATCAGAAAGATGCTGATGCTAAGAAAAGACAATCAGCTAGCGAACCACCACCCAAGCTCAGCTTGAATACTCCGATATCTTACGTACTGATCCAAGCGGAACCAGGTCAAAATATCCGACAGCTAAAGAAACGCTTGGAAGCTACCTTCCCAGAAACAAAAGCATATACAACTCCTGAATTATCAAAAAAGGTAAAAGGATTTTGGCAACAGTCAACAGGTATAGGCTTTATTTTGGGTTTAGGTGCAGGAGTAGGAGTAGTTGTGGGAGTAGTGATTGTGGGTCAAATTCTATACTCTGCCGTCGCAGATCACATAAAAGAATTTGGAACACTCAAAGCGATGGGAGCGTCAAATAGGGTGATATATGGGGTAATAATCGAACAAGCTTTGTGGATGGCCATCCTTGGTTATATTCCTGGAATGTTACTTTGCTGGGGGCTTGGTGCTTGGACTTCGGCTACTCAAGGAATTGTCATTTTAATTACTCCATTAACAGCTGCTGGAGTATTTGGCATAACCGTGCTGATGTGTGTTGGCTCTGCCTTATTTGCAATTCAGAAAGTCAGCAAAGTAGATCCAGCAATAGTATTTAAAGCATAGTTAGTTTAATAGCTAGAGTTCTCTATCTTTCGAGTGAATTGAGTGAATCCTGTTCGTTAAGTAATTTATTTACATACAGAAAATCTATAAGTAAATTTGCGCTTCCCTTTGCACAAAGCCTGAAAATCAATATCCTGACCCTAAAGAAATGACTATTTCTCAAAATCGATGTATAGTGACTTCCAGAATTGATAGTTGGAATGATTCAAAGTCTACCGATCTAAGCAAATTGAAAACTTCAGCTATTTCTGCCAGAGGAGTAGAAATGGTGTATCAATCAGGGAAGCAGCGTTATGTAGCACTCAAAGGAATTGATTTAGATGTTCCGAAGGGTACTATTCAGTTGCTTATGGGACATTCCGGTTCTGGTAAAACCACTTTACTATCAATCTTGGCAGGCATTTTAACCCCCACTTCTGGTGAAATAAATCTTTTGGGGGAAGAAATTACGCGAATGTCCAGTAAGAAATTATCCCGTTTTAGGAGAGATAGTATTGGTTTTATTTTTCAAGGTTTCAATCTTTTCGGTGCTTTGAATGCAGTAGAAAATGTTCAAGTTGCTTTAGAAATTAAAGGTATCAAGGGGAAATCGGCTACTAACCAAGCTTTAGAATTATTGGATATGGTTGGACTAGCGAATAAAGCCAATTTGCTTCCTCGTGACTTATCCGGTGGACAGAAGCAACGTATAGCGATTGCACGTGCTTTAGCAGGAAACCCCCAGCTAATTATGGCAGACGAACCAACAGCAGCATTAGATTCACACAACGGACAAGCTGTAATCGAGTTACTGTGTGATTTAGCTAGAGAAGGTGGAAGTACCGTTGTTATGGTGACTCACGATTCCCGTATTCAAAGTTTCGCCGACAACGTAGCATTCTTAGAAGATGGTGAAATTACAGAAAATTATTTGTAATTAGTAATTGGTAATTGGTAATTGGTTCCTTTCCGCTCTAAAACTAATTACCTGTTTTTGTATCTTCACGATTTTTATCGTTAATCTTCTCCCAAGAAGAAAAAATTTTTTGTAAACAAAGTTGAGAACCGTGGGGTGTGTTATCGCAGAGCTTGACGCACCATATTTTATTGTTTTAGGTAAGTTTGACCTCAATCATAAGTCACCTGATAATTCAACAATGAAAATAGATTACCAACAACTAACTACTAACTTCTAAAAAAGGTTTAAACACCGGAATTAATCCGGAACGACTTACAGCTAAGGTAGGTAGAGACTTAGAACTATAATCTTCACCTACTGTTAGCGGAAAAGGTTCGGATTTTAAAGATACCCAACTTCCTCCAGCAGCTTGTAAAATTACCCAAGCACCAGCAATATCCCAGACCTTGGGTGTCGCTTCAACAGCACCCAATACCGCTCCTGTAGCTACAGTAAGAAAATTATAGCTAGCAACACCCAGCATTCTGATTTTAGAGGGAAAATCTTGACTAATAATTGACGTACTGCGAGAACATACGTTGAAAAAATGATTTCTACTAATTTTATCCCCACTAGTTTTAATCGGAAGATTGTTCCGAAAGGCTCCCTGTGGTAAATCTAGTCCAGAGTCACCTTGCCAATATCCGTGAAAAGCTTCATTAGTAGGTGGAGCAAAAACATAGCCGAATACAGGTGTGCCCTTGTAAAGTAAGCCTAGAGAAATACACCAAACAGGAATTCCTCTAGTAAAGTTAGTCGTACCATCTAACGGGTCAACAATCCAGCACCATTCGTTGTCAGGAAAAACCTTATCATTTTCCTCACTTAAAACACCATGATTGGGAAATTGAGATTTTATAGCTTTTCTAATTTCATTATCAGCCCATTTATCGGCTTTTGTGACCAAACTACCATCAGCTTTACTATCAGCTTGTACCCTACCAAAATCTTCCATTAACTGTTTTCCGATTCTAGTAGTAGTAGTTTGAGAAAATTCTAAAATTTGATTCCAAAAATCTTTCGTCATTTAAGAATGGGGGATTGGAAATTGGGCATCGGAGATTAAATTAAGATTATTTTCTCATAAAATCTTTGAATGATAAAAGTATTTATTGATTCGATTATTAATTTGGCTTTTTTAAGCACTATAATTTTTACAAGCTCTTTTTTGATAAGCAAAATACAGTCATCAATCCATTATCATAGAGCCGATATACCTCCACTTTTAATTATATTTATATTTATTTTAGGGAGTTTACTATCTTCCTTTCTCAGCGGCTGCTTGTTGTTAGCAAAATATTATTTAACTGATATTCCTTCACCACCTGAATTATCTACTTGGCAAACAGGTAATAGGGAGCATCCCAATTATGCAAAAAACCCGCAGACTAGAAGTCTGGGGCTAATAGTACAAAGCCCACCTGCGTGGGCTAAGCATCTTAATAGCCCACGCAGGTGGGCTTTGTTTATATAGCCACACCCTTACAGGGTGTTGGGTAAAATATTTTTTCAAAATCGGGATGCTCCCGGTAATATTGGTTTAGTTACTTATAGAAATAGTTTAAATATCGGCATCACAGAAGAAGGACTTTATCTGTCATTTATTTTTATAATGCGTCTTTTTCATCCACCTTTATTAATCCCTTGGGAAAAAATAAGCAAAGCTGGTATTAATAGTTTTGATGAATACGATATTTACGTTGATATTCCAATATTCCCTAACAGCCCAACCATTATTAGACTACCCAAAGAAACTTTAGAAAAAGCAGAATATATATTAAAAGACAAAAGTAATAATTAGCATTAATCAACTACCAATTACCAATTAACAATTACCAATTACCAACCACCAATCCCCAATCCTCAATTACTAATCCAACTCATTTTCTAAAATTGAACTAATTGCAACTTTCGCATTATTCTGAAACTCCTTAACGCTAATTCTACCTAATAATAAAATCGCAAAAATCATCCCAATTGCTTGTAGAAAAAACACCAATCCATAAGCCATTCCAGGTGATTCAAACACCGCTTTACCTAAGTTTAAAAAACCTCCACCAAGCACCGTAGCAGAACCTCTAGCCATTGCTTGAGCTAATCCCCACGCACCAATAAACGTACCCGCAGTTTCCGCAGCAGTCAAATCTAACATTAAAGTTGTAGCTCCTGCTGTCAGCATTCCAGATGATAAACCAAAAAATAGTAAACTACCCATCAGCATACTTTTGCTAGCAGTAAATCCCGCCATAATTATAAAAAGATTGCTGATTGCTGCGCTAATACATCCGAATTTAGTCGTATTCTTCTTTCCTAAACGGGGTACTACAAAAAAACCGGTGGAAGCAATTCCAATTAAAGTCCCGATTCCATAAGGAACGTTTAATCTTGTGGTTTCGGCAATACACATACCAAAAACTTCACCACCGAATGGCTCTAATACCGAATCTTGCATAAAAAGACTAATGCTTAACATTAATAAGAATCCGAAAAACAAACCTGTTTGACGGTTAGCAGTCAGAATTTTTAATGCTTGTTTTAAAGTTATTTCGTCTTCTCTTTCAACAGCTTGAGAGCGTAAAGAATAACGAGAATATTTTTTTTCTACCCCAAAGGTTGCTAAAATACACAATCCGAAAACTATGGCTGGCATAATTATAAATACCGGATTTATTGTAGCCTGTAGCTGTGCGATATTAGCAACTTCGCCAGTTTGAGAAGGATTATAAGATAATATAGCCGCTCCACAAATTTCTGGTGTTTCTAATAATCTAGAACTAACAATCGCTCCGATTACAATACCAACCATCAACATTGACCAGACAACTCCAATCAATTTAGAACGGTTATCCTCGTCAGTTACATCTACCAATAAAGCCGCAAAAGGAGTCGAACTAGCACTCAAAGCCAAACCATAAATTGCAAAAACTAATGCCAGTATTGCAGCCCAAGCATAAGTCTGAAAACTCCACCCACTAGCCTGTAAACTAATCCCTAACTGCCATACAACCTGTAACGCGATAAAAGAAATAGCAGTAAAAAATGCTGCACCAATCCATACATACCCAGAACGATGATAGCCACGAATTGGCTTCGCATCGGACATCTGACCAAACCAAATTCGCGCTGGACTGACAAACTGGTACATTGCGATCGCACCAGCTGCAATCAACGGTAAAACCTTGAGTTCATCAATCATGACTCGGTTGAGTACTCCTAATGTCAGGAGTGACATAATCCCAAGTCCCATTTGAAATAAACCTAAACGGAACATTGTTAAAAGCTTGATTCGAGGAAGGGATTTTATTTGTTCCGAGTTATTAGATTCTGAATTAGGTAAAGAATCGCTGCTTTCCATAACTAATAAAACTTCATAAGAGAATAAATAGATTTTAGCTAACCTAAGTAACCACAGATAAATTCAATAAAGATAAACGATTATCGGTGACTGCTTTGTTATTATCCCACTAACGATTCATCAATAAAGCTTTTAGCTCAACAACAGCGATACACTTAAAGTAAAGTATTGTAAAGAGATTTAGTTACCAGTGGAAAGCATCACATTAGGACAAAATGCTCTATCAGTCACTCCTCTGTGTCTTGGTACTTGGGCTTGGGGTGATAAATTATTTTGGAGTTATGGTAATGACTACGGTTCAGAACAGGTAGAACAAGCTTTTAATGCTGCAATAGAAGCAGGAACTACATTTTTTGATACTGCTGAAGTCTATGGTTTAGGACTTTCAGAAGAATTGCTGGGAAGGTTTATGAAGAAAACGGACAAAGATATACAGATAGCTACAAAATTTGGTCCTTTACCTTGGCGATTTTCTGCTGAATCTGTTAGCGAAGCATTAACCGAGAGCCTTAAACGTCTTCAAGTAGAACAAATTGCATTGTATCAAGTGCATTGGCCTTTTACTTTTTTCATGAGCCAGGAAACTTTAATGAATGCTTTGGCTACTGAAGTAGAAAAAGGCAGAATTAAGACAATTGGTGTAAGCAATTATTCCCAAGCACAAATGCAAGAAGCACATCAAATTCTAGCTCGTCGAGGTATACCTTTAGCAGTTAATCAGGTACGTTATTCTTTATTAACTCGTCAAGTTGAAAGTCAAGGGATTATTGCAACAGCTAAACAATTAGGAGTAACAATCTTAGCTTATAGTCCTTTAGCTCAAGGTCTACTTACAGGAAAATATAGTGAGGATAGTAGTGTAAATCCGACAGGAGCGAGAAGTATAGACCCGCGATTTGGCAAAGACAACTTACGAAAAATTGAACCAGTAATATCTTTATTACGTATCATAGGCGAAAAATACAATCGCACTCCCGCACAAGTTGCTCTTAATTGGTTGATTGCTCAGGGTAATGTAATTCCAATTTCTGGAGTCAAAACAGCAGAACAAGTTAGACAAAATGCTGGTGCTTTAAATTGGACATTAAGTGATGATGAAATTACTCAACTAGAAGAAATTAGTCGTCCTTGGTTAAAGTAAAAATTAGCGATATTTACTTTATGGAAATAGATAAAACTTAATTCCTTTCCTTCTCCGCTAACTTGGAGAAGGAAGTCCGTAGGACGGGGTGAGGTTACGAGCATATTGCACTCAGCTGAAAATTATAATTAATAAAAATAACAGATACCGTCTTGTTTTCTATTTCCTATTCCCTGTTCCCTATTTCAAAAATAATAATTACAATTTTTTTTTCAAAACAATAACTGGCTTCATTGCTATCTTCTCAACTGACTTCTGACCCATTCAGAAGCGTGAGGCTGCATTGAAACCAGTTCTTTTGTGATTTAAAACACTTGGCTTAATTAATTTTTTATATCAAGTTCGATTGATTTCTACATTTATCTTCGGTTGTAGTTCAACTAATAACCGTTTCAAATCTACGCTTAGCTATCAGTTTTTAACAGCCTTATCAATAATTTCAGTAGTCAAACGAACCTGATATATATTATGACTTCATCCCAATTAAAAGATAAATTTTTGACATCTCTACCAGCAATACTTTATATGAAATATCAAATCAATTAACTAGTAGAGATTATTTCCTATGACTCTTTCGCAGCACTAGAAGATGTTTCACGCTGCTGGCTTGATTTTAGTTTTGGCTTAGAGGTTGCACCACCACCATTATTACCACCTCCGCGTCTTCCATCTCTTTTATCTCCCCAACGACGATTTCTATCGCCATTTGAACGACGAGATGAAGAACGTAGTTTGGGTTTCGGAGAAGCGTAATTTGCATCTTCTTCTGGTATGCTATCTGCTTTTAACCAATCCGGACGTGTTTGGTCATAAGCAATTTGCAAGGCTGCTGCTGCAATTGCATGAGCATCATATTCTTCGCTTAATTCACGTACTATAGGCAAGAACGAAGCTAAACGTTCTCCACTTAAAGCTTCTTTTACCTGAACTTGCAGCTTCTCTAGCTGTTTTGCTTCTATTTGAGCGCGAGTTGGAATAGAAAGCATTTGCCAACTCTGCTTGTTATGACGCTCGATAACTTGCTGTTTGCGTCGCTCGAACGGTTGCACCAAAGAAATTGCGGTTCCTTCTTTTCCAGCCCTACCGGTACGACCAATACGGTGAACAAAGGTTTCTACACTATCAGGTAAATCAAAGTTAATTACGTGAGTCAGTTCATCAACATCCAAACCTCTTGCAGCAATATCAGTTGCTACAACCCAGCGAACTTGACGATTGCGGAAGCGTCCTAATAATCTTTCCCGCGCTTGTTGAGACAAATCACCGTGATATTCATCAACGCTATGACCTGCTGATTGTAACTGATTTGTTAATTCCGCTGCGGTACGTCGGGTACGAACAAAAATCAGCGCTGTTTCTGGGTCTTCCATTTCTAAAATGGGCTGCAAAGCTCTTGCTTTTGTCCAGTGACGCGGTATTAAGTAAGCTACCTGATTAATTTTGTTTGGAGCGGCTTTCGGCTGTTGAACTGTTACTGTTACGGGGTCGTTCAAGAACTTATTCACCAATTGGCGAATTGATGGAGGCATTGTTGCCGAGAATAAGGCGGTTTGACGCTCTTTCGGTGCCCGAGAAAGAATTTTCTCTACATCGTCAATAAAGCCCATGCTCAACATTTCATCGGCTTCATCCAACACAAACCATCTAACATTATCAAGCTTCAAGCAGCCCCTATCCAACAAGTCAATGACTCGTCCGGGGGTACCTACAACAACGTGAACGCCACGCTTAAGCTGCATCATTTGGCGGTCAATTGATTGACCACCATAAATAGCGAGTACCTTTAATCTTTGATTGCCAACAAATTCAGAAACAGCACTATGAACCTGAATTGCTAATTCGCGAGTTGGGGCTAAAACTACTGCCTGTACTACTTTCTGAGTTGGATCTAGCCTTTCCAAAATCGGTAGGGAAAATGCTGCTGTTTTTCCGGTTCCAGTCTGGGATTGACCGACTACATCGCGACCGGACAAAAGTTGCGGAATTGCTTGTTCTTGAATATTTGTGGGAGTTGTAAAACCAAGTTTCTCTAATTGTGCGAGACGCTGTTCCGAAATTCCCAAATCTTCAAAAGTAAGACTCATTAATTCTCCTATGTTTTAAGTTTAATCTTCAATATTTGTATTATTCGTCCATCAGTCAAGCAAAACTGACGACTAATAACCAAATAAATTGAGCTACTAGACTGTTACGACTTCACCATATAAGTCGTATGCATCAGCTTCGTTAATTTTGACTTTGACGATGCTGCCTAAACTTGCTTCACCACGAACATATATCTGTCCGTCTACTTCCGGAGCAAATCTACTAGAACGACCTATTAGTTCTCCCCGAATGGGATTTTCTTGCTCAATCAATACATCTACTACTTTGCCTACTTCCTGTTGATTTTTTCTCCCAGAAATCGGCTGTTGAATTTGCATTAATATATCTCGCCGCTCATCCATTAATTGTTGCGGCAATTGTTTTGGCAGATTGTACGCTTTTGTTCCTTCCTCCGGTGAAAAAGTGAAAACACCCACATGGTCAAATTCGTGACGCTCAACAAATTGGCGTAGATGCATAAAATGCTCGTCTGTCTCGCCAGGAAAACCCACAATGAAGGTTGTTCTTAACACTGCGTTTGGCAATGCTCGCTTTATATTTTCGATAACTGCATCGTTTACCTGTCCTTGCCAGGGACGATTCATAGCGCGAAGAATTTCAGGATGGGAATGCTGTAATGGCAAATCTAAATAAGGTAAAACATTTGATGTTTCTTTTATCGCTGCAATTACATCTGGGGTCAGCCCCGTTGGATAAGCATAATGCATCCTAATCCACGGTATGTTCACTTTACCCAGAGAGCGAAGTAATTCCGCTAACTGCGGTTTACCGTAAATATCTATGCCGTAATTTGTAGTTATCTGGGAAATTAATATTATCTCCCTTACTCCTTGAGATGCCAACTGCTCTGCTTCAGCAACAATTGATTCAATAGTACGCGAACGTTGATTTCCTCGCAGATGAGGAATTATACAAAACGCACAACGATAATCGCATCCTTCAGCAACCCTTAAGTAAGCTATACCTTCTGAGGTAGTCCGATAGCGAGGCGTTGTTTCATCGGCAATAAAAGTAGGTTCGGCACTTACTTGCTTGACACGTTCGCCAAGCTGGGTTCGCTCAATCACATTCACGATTTTGTCGTAATCGCCCGTACCTACAACTGCTACTGCTTCTGGCAACTCTTCCAATAATTGTTCTTGGAAATGCTGCGCCATGCAGCCAGTAATTACTATCTTTTTATCAGCCTCTGCCAATTCTACTAAGGTTCTAACAGATTCCTCTCGTGCCGCTGCGATAAAACTACAAGTATTGACAATAACGTAATCTGCTAACTCTTCATTGCTATCTACGCCATAACCTGCTTCTACTAGCAGACCGAGCATATGCTCTGTATCAATTCGATTTTTCTCGCAGCCTAGGTGAGAAATTGCAATTGTTGGCTTATCACCCATATTATAAAATAAATTTTGCTGTTTCGAGTTAAACGTCTTAATTAATGACCTATCAATAAAGGAACTCTGCCACTCCGCAAGAGCTGCAAAAGTCCTAAATCTTCAGCCTACTATGCTTACGCCTACGTAAATTAACTACAAATTTAAATCTTATCTTTGACTAAGCATAAAATATATAGTGACATTTTATACACATTTACTTAGAAGTTTTACATAGACAAGTAAGTTGCTTTCCACAATCGCTAAAACTAGTCTAAAATGCTGTTTTACATATAAATATGGTGTACTACATTACCTAAGTAACTACAGTAATGATTAACTTGTCAGGAAGCAACTGACCGAAGTCAGCCTATGTAGAGAAGTCGCTACCCTAAAGGAAATCGTAGGCTGAGTTACGCTTTAATCAGCGGTAATGTTACCCCTTCCCCAAACGATTGCCTGTATCCGTTACAAACTAAACACTATTACATGTAAAGTTGTAAGCCGCTGTAAAGCGAGCGGCAGACTCCTCTCGTTTCATGTTTTATCTTAACATATCTTATGAAATATTTTTTGCCAAATTACACCTGAAGGAGGAGGTATTTTACATTTTTTCGTAGAAGTATTTGACTGCGTAAAATTATTAGCCTACTCCAAAGGCATAAATAAACACGAGTAGAGAAATTTATTTGTCTTTAATCAAGAGATAGCGTTAATCCAGGTAAAATAGTGTTCGTGTGTTTTTTGCTTGATTAAAACAAGCTTGTAGTAAAAATAGTCTCTTTGCTGGTTAACTCTCGTACCAGACTTTATGCCCGGTATTTGCTACGTTCTATCTGTTAAACAGGATAAGTAAAGGAGTAACAGTTGTAGCAAAGCCAGTTACTCTACAAGAAAAAACGCGCCCTTACATGCGTTGTCCGTTCGGGAAACCACATAGAGTCCGTTAGAAAAAAAAGACGTGGATTTATATCAGTTATTTAAAACAAGAAGACCGATTATCGGTGTGGTTCATCTGCTACCGCTGCCTACTTCACCGCGTTGGGGAGGTAGCCTCAAAACAGTAATTGACCGTGCCGAACAAGAAGCAGTTGCCCTTGCTAGCGGTGGAATTGACGGTATTATTATTGAGAACTTTTTTGATGCACCATTTACTAAGAATCAAGTAGACCCAGCAGTTGTCAGCGCGATGACTATTCTAGTACAGCGCATACAAAATCTTGTTACTCTACCCATTGGATTAAACGTTTTGCGGAACGACGGCACAAGTGCGATCGCCATTGCTAGTTGTACTGGAGCGCAATTTGTCCGTGTTAATGTTTTGACAGGAGTCATGGCAACAGACCAAGGATTAATTGAAGGGGAAGCCCATAAATTACTAAGATACCGGCGAGAATTAGGCAGCGAGGTGAAAATTCTGGCGGATGTTTTGGTAAAGCATGCTCGTCCTTTAGGCTCGGTGAATTTAACTACTGCTGTCCAAGATACTATTGAGCGTGGATTAGCTGATGCAGTTATTTTGTCCGGTTGGGCTACAGGTGACCCTCCCAACTCGGAGGACTTAGAGTTAGCATCGAGAGCAGCCAAAAGTACTCCTGTGTTTGTTGGCAGTGGAGCGAGTTGGGATAATATTGCTACACTAATGCAAGCTGCTGATGGTGTAATAGTTTCCAGTTCTTTAAAACGCCACGGTAATCGCGACCAAACAATTGACCCAATCCGCGTCAGTCAGTTTGTGGAGGCTGCTCGGCGGAATTTTAGCTCTAAAAGCAAAAACCAAACTGAATCAGTAACTTCATTCAAGCTACATTCTTAAATGCGGAAATTGGGAATAATGGTGGTTTGCATTTGTAGTAGTTATCCACAAATTCAATAGCAATAATTTTTGATTGATTGAATTATCGATTGAATTTGTTGTTTAAATGCTTAAAGACTATTTATTTAAAATCTGGTTAACCTAAGAGTAATTCTGGATTCTTGCACCTAAGCAAAGTTTTAACTAAATTTAAGTTGTAGCAATCCGATTTGAATTACCGGACTGTATATAGATTTAGAATAATAAGTCTTACATTTATTCCCTATTTCCGATTTATTAATCCCAATTAATGATGTTTTAGCTTATGATTCGTCGTCGTTCTACTCCTTGGATTCATCGCTTCTCGCGTCTGCTAATTGCTGGAATTGCTTCTTGTGGTGCTTTAGTCACTGGTTATTTAACCATTGTCAAATTGACCGGAGGAGCGGCTGCTTGTACTGCATCTACTGCGGGTACACCTGGTGGTTGTAATGCCGTTCTTTCCAGCCGTTGGGCTGACATTTTCGGACAACCATTAGCGTTATTCGGGTGTTTGGCATATTTCGGCATGCTGGTTTTTGCTCTTGCACCCTTGCTTATAAAAGGGGGAGAAAACAAACAACAGCGTCAAAAGTTAGAAAACTTGACATGGATGTTTTTGCTCATAGGCTCAATTTCCATGACTGTTTTCAGCAGCTATCTAATGTTCGTTTTATTTACCGAAATTAAAACAGTTTGTCCTTACTGTATTGCATCGGCTTTGTTTTCTTTAACGATGCTGGTATTAACAATTGTCGGCCGTATTTGGGAAGACATCGGACAAATTTTCTTTACGGCAATTATTGTCGGAATGGTAACGTTAATAGGTACATTAGGTGTTTATGCTGTTAACGCACCAGATGCGACTGGAGCAACACCAATTAACTTTACTCCAACAGAAAATCCTCAACCAGGAGTTGGTTGGGAAATTACCACTACTTCTGGAGAAGCAGAAATAGCGTTAGCGCGTCACCTTAAAGAAATTGGAGCTAAAGAATATATTGCATGGTGGTGTCCTCATTGCCACGACCAAAAGCTATTATTTGGTAAGGAAGCTTACAAAGAAGTTCCTTACACAGATTGCGCTCCTGCGGATAATCCCAATAACGTAAAGCCTGAGTGTAAAGCTGCTGGAATTAAAAGTTATCCAACTTGGAAGATAAAGGGTAAGACTTATGAAGGAGCGCAAAATCTTAAGAAGCTAGCAGAAGTTTCTGGTTATGAAGGTCCAGATAACTTCAAATATTATCTGAATCGTTAATACTTGAGTACTTACTTCTTCGCATCTAGAAATTAGCTGTAAAAAGTCAACCGGAGTGGATACTTCGGTTGACTTTCTCTCTTTTCAAGCTCGAAAGTACTACTCTAGATTCGTTACAAGCAGTTAATTGTCTATTTTCAGGCACAAAATAAATTTATCTTGCCATCTAAAAGTATTGCTGTTTATCAATCAAAATATAAATAAAAATTGATGATTTAAAATTGTATATTTTTATTTGTATATTTGGCATATCACCGGTTAAATACTTATATAAAAAATTAGTGTATATCTGTATAAGCATTATTTAATAAGCCTCTAAGCAATATTATGATTTTGATATTGTTTCAGATAAAGATATAATTATTACCTTTCTAATTAAATAAAACCTTTTGGTGAGCAACTAGTATATGTAGGGTTTTCTGAAAAAGTTTTCTTTGACAAGGATAGGGGGCAGGGAGCAGGATGAAAGATTGTATTTCTGACCAAGTTGACTAAAAGTGCAAGGATTTTAACCCAGCAGATATCATAAGCTTGCACTTGAAAGATAGGAAAAGCCTTGAAACCCTTATGCGGTAAAGCTAATAATTTTATTCAGCAGGCCCTATGTAAATAATTTACTATTAGGACTTGCCGATAGTATGTTTCAGTAAGTACTATTCTAGAAAAGCAGTATCAGTACTTATACTAATGAGTAGTTATGGTTAATGAATGATTTATCTGATGGTTTTTAGTCTTGCTGAAAGTGGTGTACTCCTTAGTCCGGGAACTATGCTCGGTTGGAATACCTCTAAGAATGAAAGAAAATAGCTAGAACTATTTAATATCTCCAACCGTACATTCAATAAAATATTAAAAATATGTTTTATCAGAATGCTAAGTTAGATTTAATTAAACTTCTAGCTACAACATATAATTGATACCTCAACGGTATTAAAGATTATCTCGTCATTTATAAATCTAGAAATTATTCTCCCAACCGCATAATGGGAATAAGAAAAAAACTCGGCAAGGATTTCCGAAAATCTATCTTTGCTCTAGAACAAAAACTTTTCAAAAGATATAGAGAACTAATCACGGCTTCTTGCGTAGTTATTTGCGTACTTCTGCTACGCTACTTGGGTCTGTTTCAGCCTTTAGAATGGGCAGCTTTAGACCAGTTTTTTCAATGGCGTTCAGTTGAAGCTGCCTCAGAACGGATTACTATAGTAGCGATAGATGAAGATTCTTTAAATTCCCTTGAGTCTTGGCCTATTTCTGACAAGAAAGTTGCTGAATTATTACAGAAAATAATTTCTTATCAACCTAGTGCTATTGGTTTACACATTTACAGAAATTTACCAGTAGAACCTGGCAGTAAAAAGCTTAAAGAAGTCATTGATTCAATACCTAATCTAACTGGTATTGAATCCCTTTCAGACAATAAGAAAAACGATACAGATGTTCAATCAATATTGAGTCAAAAAGGTCAAATAGGTCTTAATACTGTAATAGTAGATGCTGACGGTACAGTAAGGCGTGGCTTATTATATGCACAAAAGAAAAAAGGAATGCCTTTGGTAGAGAGCTTTGCTTTAAAATTGGCAATAACCTATTTAGAATCGAAAGAAATTGAACCAAAGAAAGCAGAAAATTCAGATTACTTACAATTAGATAA
>CAKZYM010000665.1 GCA_937884685.1 uncultured Calothrix sp. | reverse complement strand
GGAAGTAGCATGTAGCAAGTAGGAAGTAGGAAGTAGAAAGTAGCAAGTATGGAGTTAGGAGTTAGGAGTTAAGAGTTAAGAGTAGGAGGTTGGTAAGGAATAGTTAAGTTTTAACTTTTAACCTTTAACCTTAAATTTCATATTATTTTGCATGAATAACAATCTAAAAACGTCTACAGAATGTAGATAAGTAGTGTTCAAAAGAATTACTGAGAATCAGAAATTATATTTTTTGAGTTGTATGTAAGAACATTGCTATAAACTAGGGCTGCGTTTATGCTTCAAATGACTGATAATTTATTTGATTTAAAAATGAATATTGATTCTATTGCTAATTTTGATTGGAGCGATATAAAAGAAGTTGCGGATTGTGCTTTATTTAAGACTACAGGAAAATATCTGAGCGATATTGAAGTTAAAGTGCTTCAAGCCTCATGGATGCAAAAAACCTACGAAGAAATGGCAGTTAGTTATGGTTATAGCACTGAATATTTAAATAAGGATGTAGGAAATAAATTATGGCATAAACTTAGTACAGCTTTGGGAGAAAAAGTTACTAAGAAAAATTTTAAATCAGCATTGAAGAGAGTTTGGGAGAAACAAAATAATTCTATTGCTAGTGAAGTCAGAGAAGAATTACAAGTTAAGACACAAGTTAAGCAGATACCTTTTCCAGAAAGTTCTATAGCACCGAATTCTGATTTTTATATTGAAAGAAATAATGTAGAAAATCTTTGTTACGAGACAATTAGTAAACCTGGTTCTTTGATTAGAATTAAAGCACCAAAATTAATGGGTAAGACTTCTTTAACAAATAGAATTATCGCGAATGCCAAGAATAAAAATTATCAAACTGTTTATTTAGATTTAAGTAGTGTAGAGCGAAGGATTTTAACTGATTTAGAGAAATTTCTCCGCTGGTTTTGCTGTATGGCTAGCAGACAATTAAAATTAGAAAATCAATTAAATGATTATTGGGATTCTGAAATTTTAGGAAGTAATGATAACTGCACCGTTTATTTTGAAGAATATTTACTGACAGAAATAGATTCTCCTATAGTATTAGCATTAGATAATGTAGATAAGATTTTTGCTTATACAGAAGTTATTGAAGACTTTTTTGGGATGCTGCGGAGTTGGCACGAAAAAGCGAAAATATCGGAGGTTTGGCAACAATTACGTTTGGTATTAGCTCATTCTACAGAGGTTTATGTTCCACTAGATATCAATCAATCTCCGTTTAATGCTGGGGTACCTGTGGAATTAGTAGAATTTAATCAACAGCAAGTAGAAAAATTAGTTACACTACACGGTTTAAATTGGAATGAAATCCAGATAGAACAGCTAATAAAATTAATAGGAGGTCATCCCTTTTTATTAAGATTAGCAATGTATGAAGTGAGCGCGAAAAATTTAAAAATAGAAAAGATATTGCAAGAATCTTCTACAGAAGCAGGAATTTATAGCAATCATTTACGAGGATATTTAGAAGTTTTACAAAAATCTTCTGAAATGGCTGAGGCTTTTAGATTAGTCGTTAATTCATCATCTCCAGTTGAATTGAATTCAATTTTAATTTATAAATTGCACAGTCTTGGTTTAGTAGAACAATTAGATAATTGTGTCAGACCTAGCTGTAATTTGTATCGAGATTATTTTCAAAGAGTTTTGGTTTAACCTCACCCCGTCCTACGGATATCCCCTCTCCTTGTCAGGGAGAGGGGGAAGGGAAAACGCTATTTTTCAGGTTTATAAATTCAGGTTTCTGAGTTCAATAAATCCTCACATTTTTAGGATGTACCGCAATTAGAGAAAATCGGCTGTAAGATAAAATAATTCTCTAGTTGTGGTTAATTATTCTTCAAAATACTTTCAATGGTTTTAGTTAATTCCCCAGGTTTTCCACTGCTTTGATTGGTAAGAATACTAATGACGGTTTTATCGCTGCGATTTATCTGCCAATTCGACTTAGCGCCCCTTTGAGATCCATTATGGGATAATTTATTTTTAGTAGAATAAGTATTCAGTGATTTTTCTGAAACAAAAGAACCATCTAAAACCTTCATTCCTAAACGAGTCAAATCTATTGCAGATGATTCTAATCCACCACCGGGATATTTCCAGCTTAAATTATCGCGGGTTGCGGGTACGATTTTACCGTTTGAAAGACTATAGATTTTAGCCCGTTCGGGATTTGATTGATTGCGAAATTCTGGTTTCAGAGTTGGTATATTAAGTCGTTGATTTATTTCACGTTTAATCAATCCCGAAAATGATTTGTTTGTCGCACCTTCTAAAGCTGCTCCCAAAACTGTATAACCATGAGTGGTGTAACATCTTTTAGAACCGGGTGAAAACATTAATGGATTGTCTTGAAATAAAGTCGCTGCTTTAGTAGCGGTAGAATATTGCGTATTACTAGAATCTTTCCAGGCTGAATTATTAGGAACTTCACAATTTTTGCGTTTGCTACCACGATAGTGTCGAATACCCGAACGGTGACGCATCAATTGTTCAACTGTATGGGTATGATGGTTAGGTAAACCAGGAGCATAGAAGCGAGTGGGTTTATCAAGGGAAATTTTATTTAAATCCACCAAACGCATGGTTAACAATGCTGTTACTAATTTGCTAACCGATGCATGTCTAGAAACAGTATCAGCACTATAAACTTTCTGGTTTTCAATATCAGCAAAACCGAATCCACGAGAATAAATTATCTTGCCATTTCGAGCAATTGCAACGCTGATTCCAGCTAGTTTATTTTCATTTTTGTATTGCTTAATTGCATTATCAACGGCTGTTTTCCCAGACCAATTTAAACGACTACCATCCTGTCTCCAAACACCAGCATAGCGAGTACCTTGAGCAGTTGGATATGCTTCAAAATCAACTAGTCGATATCCTTCGTCTTTGTAAGTTTTCCACCAGTTACCGAACCAATTAGCATTCATATCCCGACGAGCTTTCCAACCTCTACCATTGGTATTTTTCACCCAAATTGCAGCATATTTTTGTGTTGAACCTTGCTTGTAGGATTCAATATCTAAAACTCGATAACCTTGTTGTTTAAACTCTTTAAACTTGGAAGCATAGGTTGATTTAGACATATCCCGAAGTTCTTTCCAACCTAAACCATCTGTGTTTTTGACCCAAATCGCAGAATATTTTGTTTTTCCACCACTAGGGTATGCTTCCACATCAACCATGCGAAATCCTTGGCTTTTATACTTTTTGAAGCGCTGAGAAAATTCGCTACTATCTACATTACGGTAGGATACCCAATTTCGCTTTTCCTTATTCTCTTCCCATACACCAGCATAGCGGCGCTGGGAGCCAGTTTGATAGGCTTCTTGGTCAATGAGTCGATAACCTTTAGCGCGGTAATCTTTCCATTTTTGAGAAAACTGTTCGTGGGTAAGATTACGCAAACTAGCCCAGCCTCGTTTGTCGGTATTCTTTTGATATATGGCAGAATAACGAGTTTTACCCCCAATTTTATCTACTTCAATATCTATAACGCGATAACCTTGAGATTTTTTCTTCTGAAAATATTTACCAAATGCATCGCTACTCAAACCGCGAATTGATGACCAATTAACTTCATTGGGGTCTGAGATAGTTCCTGCAAATACTGGGTTAGAAGCAATGGTCGATAAAACAAGTCCCATTGCAGTTGAAGTTAGCAAAGTAGTTAATTTCATATTGATTCAAATAATTTAGCTTTCAGTTATGTATACTTTTGAGAACAAAGATTTATGCACCCTTTAAATTATGATTAAAGTCATAATTCGGAAATATTTTAATCATCTGTAGTTATTAATTAACTTGATTCAGATGATATATACAATTATGTATGAATTTTGGATTTTATAAATAGGATAAAATCAGGCATTTATTTTTTTTACAAATGATTTAAAACTCAATATACTATACTCAAAAATTATGATTTTTACTCTCGCTATGGTTAAATCACTATGAGAATATAAATATCAAATTGGAAGAAGTATTTTAAAGAACAAATTAGATTGCGGTTAGTTGCGAGATTATTTAGCAGTTCATCCGTAACAACGATTCAATTACTAAAGAAAAGACGATACACCTTTATCTAATCAATCAGTGTATCGCCTATTTATCCTATACTTTTAGATGCATATTCTAAGGGAAAGTGTTGGTAATTCAACCTCAATTTTTATATTTATGATTTACGCAACCGGCACATTTTATTGTAGGGTGCTGTGACACTTTCACTATTTTTGAACGTAGTAATAACCTTTTACAGTGTCACGCACCAACCAGTATTGTAAGAATCGCGTAATTCCTAATATTAAGGTACAAAAGCTATATTATTGGATTCAACTAATTCAGCTACTGAATTATTAGCATCAATGAAATATAAGCTAGGAGATTTTGCTGCTCCGCGAACAGTTACGGTTTTAGTCCCACCAACAGGAATAGCTGGAATTTTTCTGCTTCTAATTTTATTAAAATCAACCCCTCCATAAACACTCAATACACAAGGTGTGGATGCTTTTGAACCTTGATTTTTGATTACTATCCTAGCTCTATTACCTGTTTCCCTAACTCTTTGAATAATAAGGTCGGGAGCTTTATCTGTTAAAACAGGAGGAGGTAAAGCATCAGAAGGTTGTGCTACGACTTTATTAGTATTTAATACTAATGGTAAAGCGACGACAGTACCTAATAGTAAGACTGAAGATATAAATGATTTAACCTGCATTTTTGTTGCCTTAGTTGATAATTATTGTGTTGCTTTTAAGCAAAACTTTATTTGCTTTATGTACTAATTATGACCTATTAAATATCAATATAAATAGGATAAAATCAGGTAATTTATGAGATAATCAATTAGTTAAATCTGTATTCAATATAGAATAAATTCAGGATAGATGAACATTTTTATATATTTATCAGATAGCAAAAAACCAGGTTTTTGAAAAACCAGGTTTCTTAATTCTCATAATTAATTAAATCAATGAACAGGCTTAACTGTAGAATTAGTAATTGCGAATTGCATTGACGCTTCTTATTTGAAAGAAAAACCACCACAACTTTGTTGTTAGGATAAATTATCCAGTCTAAATCAGCACTATTTTGAGAACCGTTGTCAGCAACTATAATATTTATGAACCAATTTTGATTTGTTGAGAAGGTGTCTTTTTCTTAATTGGTTGATTCAATTCTGGATTTTTGATTTGATTTGGAATGCAACCAAGTTGAGGATTTAAAGGAGGTCTTGCAGGAACCCAACCTTCAGGACAAATTCTAATTGGTTGTCTTACTTCTGGATTTTTGATTTGATTTGGAATGCAGCCAAGTTGAGGATTTGGAGCAGGAACCCAACCTTCAGGACAAAGCTTTGTTGAAGGAGGTGTTGCTGCAAAAGCTGCGCTTGCAATTGATAATCCAGCTAGAGCATTAATTACGATTAAAGATGCGGATAATTTTTGTTTTAACATGATAAATTTACGGGAAATTAATTGAGTATTTGATTAAACGCGATTTCGTTTGCGCTTCATGTATACATAATTAATTAAATTGATCTCAATACCAATAGGATAAAATCAGGTGTTATAAACTATCAATAAAACCACGCTATAAAAGCATTTATGGGTAAAAATAGGAAAAAATCAGGTATTGGTTTAAAAATAAAAACATTATTGGTAGAAATAGTATAGTTAGATATAGTAATTATGTACGAGTAATTAAAAACTGATATACCACACAAACCCAGTTTATAAATAAAAAATCTCACCTCTACTCCCCACTCCCCACTTCCTCTTATAAGCTCATGACTGAATCACCATCTCAATATGAATATCAGGTTGGTGGAAGTCTTTCTGCTAATGCTTCTTGTTATGTTAATCGTGAAGCAGATGTAGAATTTTATCACGCTTTAAAGGCAGGTGAATTTTGTTATGTACTCAATTCCCGACAGATGGGTAAATCAAGTTTAAGAGTCCAAACAATGCAAAAGTTACAGGAGCAAGGTTTTGTCTGTGCTTTTATTGATTTAACTGGAATTGGTAAGGAAGATGTCACTGCTGAGAAATGGTACGCTGGAATCGTTCAATCTTTAGTTAGTAGCTGTGGGTTAAGTAAAAAGATAAAATGGCGAAGTTGGTGGAAGGAAAGACGTGATTTTCTCTCACCTGTTCAGCGGTTGAATTTATTTATTGATGAGATATTATTGGTAGAAATTCCACAGAAAATTGTGATTTTTGTGGATGAGATTGATAGAGTTTTGAGCCAAAATTTTTCTCTAGATGATTTTTTCGCTTTAATCAGATTTTTCTACAATAAACGTGTTGATAATCCAGAATATAAGCGTTTAACTTTTGCACTGCTGGGAGTTGCTACACCAAGCGATTTAATTGCTGATAAAACTCAAACTCCTTTTAATATTGGTAAAGCTATTGAATTACACGGATTTAAAATTGATGAAGCTGAACCTTTAACTCAAGGTTTAAATGGGAAAGTAGATAATCCCCAAGCTGTAATCAAAGAAATTCTAAATTGGACTGGTGGACAACCTTTTTTATCACAAAAATTATGTCATTTGGTTATTAAATACCGAAATAATAACAATAAAAATAATCTTCCTGTAAATCAATTAATTAAAGAAATAGTACAAAATTCAATTATTGAAAATTGGGAAGCACAAGACGAACCCGAACACTTAAAAACAATTCGAGATAGAATCCTCCGTAATGAACAAAAAGCTGGAAGATTATTAGTTGTTTATCAAGAGATTTTACAGCAAGGGGGAGTTATTTCAGATAGTAGTCTGGAACAAACTGATTTGCGGTTATCTGGTTTGGTAGTCCAAGAGCAAGGTAAATTACGGGTATATAATCGGATTTATCAACTGATTTTTAATAAAGCTTGGGTTGAAAAACAATTAGAAAAATTACGTCCCTATTCTCAAAGCTTTAACAATTGGGTAAATTCTAACTATCAAGACGAATCTCGACTTTTGCGAGGACAAGCATTACAAGATGCTCTATCCTGGGCTAATAATAAAAATTTAAGTCCCTTGGATTACCGTTTTTTATCTGCTAGTCAAGATTTAGAAAAACAAACAATCAAATTAGATTTACAAATCAAATCAGAAGAAAGTCAAATATTAGCTCAAGCTAACGATACTTTAAGCAAAGCACAGCAAAAAGCAAAAAAAATTGTCACTATTGGTGGAGTAATTTTATTCATTTCCGTAACTAGCGCAATTGCAATTTGGTTACAGATTAGAAAAGCAAGACAAGATTTATCAGTTGCAAAATTATCTTTACTCGCTTCCGAAGCCAAAATAGCTTATGAATCTAGCCCCTTTAAAGCATTATTAAAAGCAATGATGGCAGGAGAAAAATTACGTTTAATCGAAGCAAATCATCCCGTCCCCCAACAAGTGCGATCGCAAATTATTTCGGCTTTAGAAAAAACGGTTTATAACGTTAGAGAACTGCGGAGTTTTCAAGGTCATAATGGTGTAATTATGGCAGTCAGTTTTAGTCCGGATGGTAAGATTATTGCTTCAGCTAGTTTCGATAAAACTATTAAATTATGGCAAGTATCCACCGGAAAATTAATCACAACTCTGGAAGGACACCAAGAACGACTTTGGAGTTTACGCTTTAGTCCCGATGGTAAAACTCTTGCTTCTAGCAGTTACGACAGTACTATTAAGTTATGGAATGTGGCTGATGGAACTTTAAAAAAAACTATTTTTGGTCACAATAAAACTCAAGTCAGAAGTGTTGATTTTAGTCCGGATGGAAAACTTTTAGCTTCTTCCGATTCTCACGGTTGGATAAAGTTATGGAATGCTAAAGATGGAACTTTAATTAAATCTATTCCCGCTCATCGAACCAAAAAAGGTCGTAGCTGGTGGGTTACAGCAATAAAATTTAATCGTGATGGAAAAATTCTAGCTTCTACTAGTAGCGATAAAACTGTAAAGCTATGGGAATTAGAAAACGGTAGTTTAAATTTATTAAAAATTCTCAAAGGTCATAGAGGTAACGTCAGAACAGTTGATTTTCATCCCAATAACAATTATCTCGCTTCTGCTGGTGCTGACGGTATGGTGAAGTTATGGGATATAAATAAGGGTGAAGAATTGCAAACCCTGCGAGGTCATCGTAACCCCGTGTGGACAGTTCAATTTACATCAGATGGAAAAAGATTAGTTTCAGCGAGTTCTGACAGCACAATTAAACTGTGGAATTTGCAAGATGTAAAAAATACGAATACCAAACCCCAAACTTTAAAAGGACATCACGGTAGAGTTTGGAGTATTAATATTAGTCCCGATGGAAAAACAATTGCTTCCGGAGGTTGGGATAAAACTATTAGATTATGGTCTTTAGAAAAGCAATATCCGAAAACTTTTAATGTCTCGCAAGAACTCTTAAGAAGCGTTAGCATGAGTCCCGATGGTAATACTTTTGTAACAGCTAGTAACGATAAAACAATTAAACTTTGGGATTTAAAAACAGAAACTTTAATTAAAACTTTAACAGGTCATAAAAGAGGTATTGGCAGCGTTAGATTTAGTCCTGATGGTAAATATTTAGCAACAGCTAGCACCGATAGAACAGTTAAAGTATGGAACACTGAAAGCGGATTTATAAAATTTGATTTTACAGACCCCAAACATTCATTTGGTAGCGTCAGATTTAGTCCAGATAAAAAGATTTTAGCCGCTGGTGGTGGTTCCGGTAAGAAAATCAAGATATGGAATTTAGCTGATGGTAGTTTACAAAAAATCATTCAAGATGACCCCGTAAATCCCTGTATCATCGGTAGCATTAACTTTAGTCCCGATAGCAAACAAATAGTAGCAGCTTGTAGAACTCAAAAAGCTCAACTATGGGATGTCAATACTGGTAATGCTTTATTTCCTTTAAAAGGTCATAGTGGTGGAGTAATGACCGTTGATTTCAGCCCCGACGGAAAATTTTTAGCTTCAGGAGGAAATGACAGCACAGTTAAATTATGGAATCGTCAAAATGGTAGTTTAATTAAAACCATTGAAGCTCACGATAGTGATGTCAGAAGAGTACAATTTAGTCCCGACGGTAAAACTTTAGCATCCGCTAGCAGCGATAATATTATTAAAATTTGGAGTATTCCTAACGGGGATTTACTCAATACTTTAGAAGGACATCGCAATTTAATTATTAGTCTTAGTTTCAGTAGCGATAGTAAAAGTATTGTTTCCGCTAGTTACGATAACACCGTTAAATTGTGGAAATTAGACTTAGAAAAAAAGGACTTAATGAAAATGGGTTGCGATTGGTTGCGAGATTATTTAGCGACGAATCCACAAGAGAAGGAATTGCGGAAGAATTGTAAGAGCAATAACTAATAATAATGATTTGTTGAATACCTTTTGTATGGACTGTAAGAGGATGTTTTGAAAGCTATAAATGATACTCGAAACTTTTGAGATCCCCCTAAATCCCCCTTAAATAAGGGGGACTTTTACCCCCCTTTTCAAGGCTACGGTGTACACAGAAGTCGTTAAAACCATTACCCACCAGGGACTGCAAGTCCCTGGCTAATAGCACAAGTCCTATAAATAGGACTAAATTAATAATTATCATGTTTTTCAGGTAATTTTTTAGTCGTCTTTAGACGACTTTGGCTATTAGCCGGGGGTTTTCAACCCTCGGTGGACTTGTGTGTAAACC
>CAKZYM010000664.1 GCA_937884685.1 uncultured Calothrix sp. | reverse complement strand
AAATTATAAGTACGAAAACCAACCGGCCATATTTCTAAGATTGGGTCGCAGTTTGGAATCACACCAATTAAGAGTTTAACAAGATTTAGTAACGGTGAATACTCTTGATGTAATCTCGAAAAATCTACCGATGAGGGTAAAAGCTGATTCGCTAAAGTTTTCATCCCTTAATCCGATTAATTCCATACCTATGCTACAAGATGACTGGAAATAGATACAAATAATATCCTTCTGGGGAAAGAGGGAGTGAGGGAGTGAGAGAGTGAGGGAAATAATCAATTATAATTCCTAACTCCTAACTCCTAACTCCTAACTCTTAACTCCTAACTCCTAATTTCTTTTTCCTTTCCAAAAAAAAATGCATAAACTAAAAAACCCGTCCGGTATGAAATAACGAAAGCGGAAAACACCGCAAAGGAAATTCAGACCGAACGAGGATTAAAAAATGCTTACTTCAACTTTACTAGATATGTGCGAGATGACCAACTTGCAAGCTGGAAAAAAAGTTACCATTCTAGGTGCTGGAATTGCGGGTTTGGTTGCAGCTTATGAGTTAGAACGTTTGGGTCACGAAGTAGAGATTATCGAAGGTAGTTCCCGTGTTGGTGGAAGAGTTTGGACTCATCGCTTTGGTAAGGATAATGACGCACCTTACGCAGAGTTGGGAGCAATGAGAATTCCTAGCAGTCACCATCATACTTTGCACTATGTTGAAGAGATGGGTTTGAGCGATAAACTTTGTAAGTTTATGACTGTATTTGAAGAACAAAATGCTTTCATTAATTTAGAAGGTAAAATCTTTAAAATGAAGGATGCTCCAAGAATATTTCAACAACGCTATCAAGGAATTTTTACAGATACTCGTTACAGCGAAATAACTCGTTTATTTGCAGCTTGGTTAAAAACTATTGTTGATACTATTTCTCCCGGTGATTTGCGCGAAGGTTTACAAAATGACCTCGAATCTCATTTGATGGATGAATTGGAAAGATTAGATTTAGAACCTTATTTTAGCGAAGATAAAGAATCTATTGATTTACAAGCTTTTATTAAAGAAAATCCCGGTTTTCGCGCTCGTTGTAGTAAAGCTTTGGATATGTTTTTTGAAGACATTGTGGTGGAAACTGGTAAGGATTTGTTACAGCTTCAAGGTGGAATGCAGCAAATTATCGACCGTTTAGTAGAATCTATAAAATCTCCTATTAAGTGCAATCAAAAAGTAGTTGCTGTTAGAGTTAAGCCTGAATTTACAGAAATTGATATTATTGAAAATGGTAAAAGATACACTCGTAAATGTGATTATGTTTTATGTACAATTCCTTTTTCTGTAATGCGAAAGATGGAATTAGCAGGATTTGACGAAAGAAAATTAAATTCTATTCACGATACTTATTATTGTCCCGCTACTAAAGTTGCTTTCCATACAAAAGAAGCGTTTTGGCAAAAGCAAGGTATCAAAGGTGGTGCTTCGTTTAGCGGTGAAGGTGTTCGTCAAACTTATTATCCTTCTGTTAAATTTACTCCCGATAGCGGTAGCGTGATGTTGGCTAGTTACACAATTGGTGATGATGCTGACCGAATGGGAAATATGTCCGAATCACAGCGTCATGACTACGTTAAAGACGTTGTTGGTAAAGTGCATCCGGAATTACAATCCGAAAATATGGTTGTAGAAGCAGCTTCCATTGCTTGGGGTAATTACGAATGGAGCGCTGGCGGTTGTGCAGTACATTGGGAAGATGAAGCTGCTAATACTTCTAACTATTTGGAAGCAGCTAGAAGACAACATCAATTGTTATTTGCTGGAGAACATTGTTCTAGATATCCCGCTTGGTTACAGGGTTCAATTGAGTCTGCTTTGGAAGCTGTTTACGATATTGTTTCTGATAAGAGAAGAGATTACTTTGGTACAACTTCTGTTAATCAAAAACAAGATGCTTCTGTTTTACAAGCAGCTTAACTATTGTATTTTACCCAAGCAAAACAAACATCCTTGTCTTAATATTTAAGCTGAATATTCTAGATATTTCTAATACGCTAAGCACTGCTTTTATCGTGGTGTTTGGCGTAATTGTTATTTTTTTCGCTTAATAAATTTGAAATTTTTATTTTTTTTTCATGCTTATAGTAATTTTATTTACTTATTTGGGAAATATAAGAACAACCATTCGCAATTTATTTTAAATACTCTCATAAATAATATAATGTCTGAAAATCCTATATCGAATACTTCAACTCGTAGATTAACCTTTTTTTATACTATTTCTTTAGGTTTAGTTGCATGTTTGTCTGTGACGGGACAAGTAATAGTGCAGGGAATGCTATCACAGCAGCAGAAAAATTTAGAAGTTGTTAGTTTAATAGAAGAAAGACAAACACTCTGTCAGGAAGTTATAAAACTTGTAGCGCTATTAAAATTAGAACCTGAAACTAGAAAAAATCCACAAGAGTTACAAAAACTTCAGCAGTTAGTAATAGATTGGAAAGATTCCGGAGAAAAACTTACAAACGCAACTCAAAACACACCAGGTTTGTCTCCAAATCAAAAAAATGAGCTACAAGGTAAATTAGCCCAAATGAAACCTGCGGGGGTTGGATTTCGTGAAGCCGCAGCTAAAATTGTAACTGAAGGTAGACGCTCTAGAGGAGCTAGATTATCTCAAGAATCTTCAGTTAAACAATTATTAGCAGAAGAAAAGATTTTAATGCAAGGGTTGGAAGATGTTTCTAACTGGTATACCCAGGAAACCATTGCTGGAGTCAATCGACTGAAGCAAGTTGAACTTGGTTTGTTGGGAATTATATTACTAGTATTGTTATTAGAAGGAATATTAGTATTTCGTCCAGCAGTTAACAAAATTCAGGATACCCTAGGGAAATTAGCATTAGAGCAAGCACAGTCAGAAAACTTATTGTTAAATATTTTGCCACATCCCATAGCTCAGAAACTTAAGCAATCCCAACCCAGCCAAAAAACAAAAACTGATAATATCATGATTGCCGATGGATATAACGATGCTACGGTGATGTTTGCTGATATTGTTGGATTTACGAATTTATCCGGTCGGATTCCTCCGGAACAGTTAGTTGATTTACTCAATCAAATATTTTCCCGTTTCGATTTAATTGCAGAATCCTATCAATTAGAAAAAATCAAAACTATCGGTGATGCTTATATGGTAGTCGGTGGTTTACCCAATCCCCGAACAGACCATGCAGCTGCTATAGCAAGTATGGCAATTGAGATGTTAGATGCGATAGCACAATTTAACATTGATACTGGGGAAGAATTTCAAATTCGTATCGGTATTAATAGCGGAGCGGTGGTTGCAGGAGTTATTGGTATCAAAAAATTTACTTATGACCTTTGGGGAGACACTGTAAATATTGCTAGTAGGATGGAATCTCATGGAAATCCCGGTCGAATTCATGTTAGTGAAGCTACCTACGAACTTCTCAAAGATAAGTTTTTATTTGAAGAAAGAGGAGTAACTTCTATTAAAGGTAAAGGTGAAATGCAAACCTATTGGCTCAAAGGTGCAAAAAACTCAGCAACTTCGGTACTTTGATTAACCTACCGTGCTGAGGAAGAGAAGAAGAGAGTCGTATTTAAGCTAATGCTTTCTTTGGGGATTATCAAATTCTACTTAAGCGTAGTATGTTTGCAACTATTGAAGAATGGTTGATGGCTGCTAAATATATTTTATCAACTGGCAACAAGGACGTGATTTTATGCGAGCGCATAATTCGTAGCTTTGAGAAGAAATACACTCGCAATGTTTTGGATTTATCGGTTGTTCCACTATTCCTTGCTCTGAGTAATTTACCAATCATTATTGACCCTAATCATGCTACTGATTACTCAAAATTGATGCTGGTACGGATTATTTACTTATTATTTACTTCTAGTTAACCCAGTAGTTGTCGCAGAAGGTAATGCACCATGAAACTTCATGTCTAAATTATTTACGAGTTCAAACTTAATAAAGGCACACTTAGAAGGGATGAAATATGTTTTTCAATTATACTCTTCGCCCATTCCTCCCCTTGTTGTTTATTTTCATACCAATCGCTAGCAATTGTTTGATTTTGATAATCGCGAACTACTACTAGCCACTCCTCGGGATTAGAAGGTAAATTTTTCAATTTTATTGCGTATCCTTTGTAATTAATGTCAATCATCGTATATATTCCCAGATATTATCTTTATAATCCAAACATCACCGCTAAGTGATTTTAGTAGACAATCGATTGTTTTCAATACATAAAAGAAAGCAAATCG
>CAKZYM010000663.1 GCA_937884685.1 uncultured Calothrix sp. | reverse complement strand
AAAATCGGAACTGCTGCCGTCCATTATTCACCGTATATAATTGGTACTTAAAATGGTGCTAATACAGATTGAAGTGTTATTAAAGGTACTATCAATAAAGCTATACTTTTTAAACTGCTAAAGTACCTCTTTTTTAGCTGAATTACATTATTTCGGGCTTCACAAATATAAGGAAATATAGATAAAGTAGTTGCATTAATTAAATTTAAACTAGTTCCGATTCCAGCATTAAAGGCAAAATAATATAGCCCTAAAGCTTCAATTCCTAAAAATCTTCCTACTAGTAAATAATCTAAATTTGCTCTCAACTTATTTAGCAATTCTACACCCACAACGCTGGTTGCAAAACTAGCAATTTCTCGCCAGCGATAAAGAGTAAACTTCGATTTATTTCGCCAAGAACACTTACTTCTATTTACAATTACCCAAATCGGGTAAACCAGTAATCTCGGTAAAACAATAGCCCACATACCTAAACCCATAAAAGCGAAAATAATCATCGCAACATTAGAAACTAAACCCTGCAAAGCATTACATAACGCTGTTACTTTCAAGCGGTTTTCTCTAACTAATATTGCCGATTGAACCGAAAATAAAGGTAAAGCTAAATATGTGATTGAGACAACACAAAGAGGTAGAATTATCTGACTTTCTTTATAAAACCAAGAAATAGGAAAAGCAGCAGCACACTGAAATACAAACATAAATGCGCTGAAAATCCAATTCATCCAATAAGCTGTATTACAAAGAGTTGGGAAATCTTTATTATCGGCTTGAACTAGTTTAGAACTTACCCCAGATTTCATGGTAAAAGTATCGGCAAATTCAGTCACAGTTAAAACAATTGCTGCTAATCCATAATCTTGTGGAGAAAGTAAACGAGCCAGAAAAATTACGTTAACTAAGCGACCAATCCGATTTATCAGTTCTGCACCACTTAACCAGCCAACATTACGTACAAACCTATTAGAAAATTTATCTCTTACTTTATTGATTAACATGATTTTGATAAATAAGATGATAATGGTTTATCGAGATAAATTAAATAACGCTTGTATTGAGTTTTTCTATAGATTGAAAGAGTCATAGTCACGTAAATTAACCAGTAAATATTACCTCGCATAAAATAACTTTCGGTCAAACTCAAAAGCAATATATGAATCAGCAGAATGATTGGTGCAATACCTTCTATGGTTTGATTTTTGTGCAGCCAAGCTAAAGAACGCAAGCAAGAAAATACAAACCAAATTAGAAAAATTCCTAACCCTAATAAACCGATATCAAGACATATTTCCAAAAAACCGTTGTGAGCGTGTGGTGGCTCAAAACCTGCTATTAATGCTCGCCAAATATCTGCTACTTCACCTTCCCAACCACCTTTCCAAAAAGTATTATACCCATAACCCAGCCAAGGACGCTCTTGAATTTTATCGATTAAAAGAGGCCAAATTAAAGTCCTACCGCTAATAGTTGCATCTCTACCAAAGGAACCAAAAATAGCATCAGCATTGCTAACTATTACCGAAACTATTAGAGAACCGACAAGAACAAAACCTAGAAATAGGATAATAAATAAATCGAATCTCTTTCGTTCCATTTGGAAAAATAATATCAGAAAAACGGAAATTATAAATACTACTAAAGCGGCAATTGTAGTCGAGCGTAAAAGTACAAAAATTGAAACTAAAAAAGCAGAAAAAATTACCCAAGGATGCCGATATTGCAGCTTATCCAACCCACAAAATAAAATTATCAAGCTACCCAGACTCATAATGCTGCCAAGGAAAGTTTTATGATTG
Source organism: uncultured Calothrix sp. (assembly GCA_937884685.1). GTDB lineage: Bacteria > Cyanobacteriota > Cyanobacteriia > Cyanobacteriales > Nostocaceae > Rivularia. The sequence goes on along the minus strand of CAKZYM010000663.1, from coordinate 12,626 downwards.
TAAATTCCCCTCCAAGCTCCCGAATGCACAAGCTCTTCTTGACCGACTATTAAACCTTCTCCTACCACTCCATAACTGGGGACGAGAACGCACACAATCAAACTTAATAATGCTGCTAAACCAAAAGCCCAAGCTAATAAATGCAACTGCTCTTTAATCGTAAATCGAGCCGCAAAATATATTCCGAAAATAGTGACCCTTAATAAAGGTAAAATACGTTCTAGGGTCACTGCGGGCATGTCAGACCAAATTACAGAAGCACAAACGGTTGCAATTAAAATCCATAACAGCTTTTCCTTAATCACAATTGCCAGAACTTTTCTCCACAGGATGGCAATCAAAATTAAAGTTAAAAAATGACCGACATAAATCAAGGTTTGTCTGACACTATCTAATGGATTACTAGGAGCAATTAACCCCGAAACTGCACCCGTAAAAAAGAATAGCGACAGGACAACAAATATTTTTTCGCTTAACTCTTGAAATGCCCGCATTACTTTAACTCAACCGCTTTTTTGCTTAATATTTTGCGCTTTTTACTATTCTCTGAAGCATAATTTTCCGTAAAGTGGAAATAGCTGTCTGATTCATTTTTCAAAATTACACCGTTAACAACTAAACCTAAAATATTTTGACCCGATTTTTCCAGCAAATCTTTAGTTTTTACCAGACTATTAGCGTCAACAATTCCCGGACGAGATACCATCAAAATTCCGTTGGCTAACTTGCCTAAAATTAAAGCGTCAGCGGCCATTAAAATAGGTGGTGCATCGATGACAACATAATCGTAATTTTCAGATGCTTGCTGGATTAAATTACTCATTGCTTGGGACTTGAGCAATGTCACCGGATTCGGAGGTGTAACTCCCGATGTCAGAATATGTAAGTTAGGCTGAATAATTTTGATAGCGGTTGCAAGGTTAGCTCGTCCGACAATAGCATTACTCAAACCTAGCTCATTGGTTAGTTCCCAAGCATGATGCTGGCTGGGGTTGCGTACATCAGCATCTATCAGCAATACTTTTTTCTTTGATTCAGCAAAAACCCCTGCTAAATTGGCTGCAATTGTTGATTTACCTTCTTGAGGTACGGAGCTTGAAACTACAATCACATTTGATTTTTGAGTAGAATCAATAAAATCCAAATTTGCCTGTAGCATTCGGTAAACTTCGCTAATAGGTGAAGTTGGATTATCCAACACGGGAATTTCTATCCTTTTCCTATCTAAATCTGGTTCCCGACTATCTTTTTTAGCTTTGAAGTTCGGAAATGTTGCCAATAACGAATAGGGTAATATTTTCTGAATGCTTTTAACATTTTTTAGCGATGGGTCTAACTTCTCTAATATCGCAATAAATGCTACGAATAATACTAAACTAGAAGCCGAATTAACTAGCAGCAAAAGTATGGTTATAGTATCTAAAGATGGTTTTTTCGGTACTAATGCTTCTTCAATTATTCTGGCATTAACTATATTTTGATTCCCTACTGCTTCTATTTCTTTTAACTTGGTTAATAGGGTTTCGTAAGTTGCTTGGGCTGCTTCTAATCTACGCTGTATCTCTCGCTCTTCTTCCTTTAATTTAGGTAAACTATTAATTCTGTTTTGATACTGCGACAAGTTATTTTTCAAAGAAGATATTTGATTAGATAAACCTACTTGTTCTACTTGCAAGTTTATCAGCAAACCTATAAGCTCAAGCTCTAATTCACCAGCTTGTAAATATTGCTGACTTATGCCTGGATTATTACCAATTTCTTGTCTAATACGTCGCTGTAGTTGAGCCTTTAGGGAACTTACTTTATCCTCTAAATTAAGAATTGTGGGATTATTATCCTGAAAGCGAGTTTTTGCTATTCCTAATTCTTTTTCGGTTGTTTGAATGTCAGTTAATATCGTTTGTATCGCTTGAGATTGACTTAATTTTGCTGCTAAAATCGCTTGCTGAGAATCCATTCCCAACTGATTTATTAACACTTCGTATTTAGCGCTCACCTCAGCTAACTTAGCCTCCACTTCAGCTATTTGACTCTTGAGTTTTTCTACAGTTTCTAGCGATAACTTCGCTTCATCATCTATGGCTACCAGTCGATTAGTTTCCTTGAATTTACGTAGCGAATTCTCTGCTTGACGGACTGATTCTTGAGTTTCTGGTAACTGCTTACCAATAAAGTTTTTAGCTGCTAAGGCTTCCGAACGGTTAACTGATTTGTTATTTTCTATATAAGCCTTCATCATTTCATTTACTACAAATGCAGCTACCCTAGGATTGCTACTTTTGTAAGAAATTTCGAGTATATCTGTTCCTTTAATTTCCTCTACCTGAAGATTCTTTTTGAGGTCATTTTCGGAAATTGGTTTATCATTCTCATTCAAGAGAGTTGGTGAGTTTATGACTCTATCTATGACCGGTTTGGAAAGGATAATTTCTGTTTCTGTTTTTAACGGATTACCTTGAATAGTTAGGGGAGTAAGCTGATTTTTATTATCGGTTAGTAATCCAGTTAAAGTTGCAGATTCATCGGGTTTTACTAAGATTTTTCCCTCTGCGGAATAATAGGTTTTTGAAAGCAGCATTATACCTATACAGCCTAAACTAAAAACACTACCTGCAATTACACTAGCAGAGAACCATCGACGTTTAAAAGCAAACCAATATTGCTGAAAATCTATGTTTAAATCTTCTGAACTTTTGATTTCTACTGCTATGGGATACTCTGTATTATTCATAAGTTTTCATGCTCAGTAATCAACTAATTGATGTTACTTCCCTTATTAAAAAAATAAAATTTAGCACGCCAAAATATACCCATACTTAGGGCGTAAAATAAGTCTATAAATGTCGATAATTAAACCGGGAATAGAATATTTGTGCCTAACAATCTTTAACATTGCACTTCATAAAAACTGTTAATTTCTATCCACTTCGGTTTCTATTATTGTTCTCTAGAATTTTCACGAACGACTTTTACAATCGAAGAAATACTGTCGTTCAAATATAGATATACTCAAGGTTACTTTTCGTGTTTGCGATATGTAGCTTTTATCCGTTGAATTAATATCTATATAGCATAATTCAACGCCAGCATGATTAAACGTAGCTTGCCTTAGTCTGGTAAAGAGGTTTATCATCTAAAATAGTACACCCGAAAAACAAGTTGTCAAAGCTTGCATCAAATCGTGCAAATTTTAAAAACATTAAAAATCCATTGCATACCTTTATTTTAGGTAAACAAAAAAGAGGATTAAAGTTAATTAAAATCTAGCTTAGACAATGAAATAGAAGATTTAAATCATTCAAAAGCATTAGTAATGCAGGTACTTTCATTGCTCAATCATTAAATCAGCAAATCAGAAGTAAATAGGCGACTATCTTAGTATCTTAAATACGCATGTTGGGAATATAAATTTGTGATAGGAGAATAATAATTAATTAGCTACATCAATCAATGCTTATATTAAGCCTTAACGAGAGCCTAATTAAATTTAATCTGCTATTCATTAAAAACCTAAGTCTTCATGTTTGCGTATGATTGTAACTCAACTACAAATAACCCAGCTTTTATATCCCGCACTTTAATAAAACACGGCATATTTTTGGTAGAAGCACCTGTTTGTAGTTTTATTCTTTTTCTAAGTATAAATATTAGTATATAGAAAATATTTTTTTTGTCAAGTAAGTGATAGTACAGATAATGATTTTATAAATATGCCCTAATTTCTGTTGACTCTACTTTATTTTTGTGCGTATAAATTGCATCTTTTTAACTTCATAATCTGTTTATAAATAGCACTATACCTAATATATATACCGGTTGCATGATAAAGCTTAAATCCCTTGTCCTGGAAAGGTTTTAACATCCGATATTTAAAGGCTAAACGTCATATGCTATTTTTATAAAGATAGGATAAAGAAACCATAATCAAGCTATTAGATTGATATCAAATACAATATATATTTTCTATAAAAAATGCTTTTGTTATTAAAAAATATCATTGTTCAGGAGATAGAAAAATATGAATTCTAATTTCTAACTCCTGATTTTATTTACATAGAATTAGCGCCAGTCGCAATCAAGCGTCTAAATAAACCCGCAGTCCAGCCAGTTTCTCTTAAAACAGCTTCTGAAGATACTTCTACATAAGCTTGCTCGATAAAAGCTAAGTCAATCATGCAAATTCGTCCCAAAGCATCCTTAATTTCTTCACTTTTGCCGTCGGTTTTTGCACGTTGACCTGCTTCTCTAATTACAGTTGCCATTGCGGGAACTACGTGCTGAGGTCCGATACCAATACGAACGTGAACCAAACCTATATTCCAACGACGGTTAGCATAGTCTTCACCCCAATCATCCATACCCGTAAACATTTCGTAGAACCATTCAATGAAGGTTTCTCTAAGACGATGAATGCGTCCTTCGGTTTCGTTTAACATCGCATTCATTTCTTCATCCCGTCCCAAATAAGCGTAAAAATGCTCTGCCATTTCCGGAGCAATGTCCTTTCCCCAATCTATTTCAGATTGAAGTAGCGCTTTATCTTCTGCTGTTAAGCAAACGCGCTTTTCTAGCGTAGACATAAATTCTTGTGGATTTATAGCCATTCTAAGAAACTCCTAATTACTTGCTAAAAAATGTGGAAACTATTCACTGGTATTATCAAGTTTCTTTATTGCTTGATAACTTAAATAAGTCAAGACAAGTTACTTTTGTGCTAAATAATACATTGAGTATTGAGTCTGACACATTGTATTGTATAAACAATGTCTGTTAGTTATAGCATCAAGCTATTTAAAGTTTACAAACTTAAAAACATCATTTTTACCACCATAAAGTACAGATTGAGTATATTTACTGAAAAAAGTTGGCTTGGAGCTTAAGCACTGTAAATATCACCCAATGCATAAGTACATTTACGATGTTAACCTCGTTCTTCGCCAGGGGCGATTAAAAATAACAAGGTGTAAAAGCATACTTATGTTTAACACATTAAAAGTCTTTTGTAGTACATTACTAACGACCTTAGTATCTTTTGCAATTGTTGCTTTTTCTTCTAGAACATCTTCCACGTACAAAAAAATGGACTGGAATTAAATAAAATCACCAATCCAAACATCATCATAAGGATTATTAGGAGCTTTTGCTCAAGCTAATAGAGGAGCAAGTTTAGAAACAATTCGTTTAACTTCTAAAAACAATAAACCTTGTTTTACTCCAGCCCCAGCCAAAACTAATAAAACCGCATCATTACTGCAGCCAACCAAGACTCCGTAGCCTTTTTCACCTTCTACAACAATCCTATCAATGCTTCCACGGGCTAATTCTCGACCAATACGTTCACCTAACGAAAGCATAGATGCAGACATTGCAGCAGTACGTTCTTCGTCCATTCCTCCAGGTAATACCGAAGCCAAAGCTAAACCATCAGGGCTAACCAAAGCAGCACCTTGGACATCAGAAGCAGCGCTTACAAAATTTTGCAATTCGTCTTGCAACATCGAAACATTAATCACTTTTTTTTCCTCCAGAATTTTTGGTAAAGATGTTTGAGAAGTTTCCGCAGCATGTAGAGCTAATGTAACTTCACTAACGTTTTGTTGCGATAAGTCAGTATTTTCCGTAATAGCCCTCGGTGTATATAACCTATCGGGCAATTCCGAAGAGTCTACCGACTCCGCAGGAAGCTTTTGAAACACTCCTTTTAGAAGCTTGATAATTTTACCCAGAGGCATTTATTGCTTACTCCTGAGCGTCCGACCAGATTTTAATTACATTTAAAGCGTAACTAATAGATGCTAAGCCTCAAGACTTGGTAAATTTTAAAACGAAAAAGGTTAATTTTAGGATAAGAAACTATTATTTATACTTTATGTTTTACAAATCAGCAAACAGTTGACAGTTATCAGTTATCAGTCAACAGTGAGCAGTGTTAGCATAGCTTGTCCCGGAGGGACATACAGCGAGCAGTGAATTAAAGTAGATTTCTAACTCTTAACTCTTAACTCTTAACTCCTAACTCCCTTTCATCTGTGTCTCGCGGGTATATTCTAATTGCTCGACAATCGCGATTAATGCTTGAAATACGGATTCGCGTTCGTTAGGGTTGACAGTCACTATGGGGATTGAGTTAATTTCATCTTGGAATCCTAAAGCTAAAGCTATATCTTCCGTTTCCCAAGCATCAGCACAATCGGTGTGAGTGATTCCTATCAATTCTGGAATTGATGCATTCTGATTCATGAAGTTCAGAAGTTTGCGAGCTTCGCGGAATTGATTCGGACGATGTGCGTCAATTAAAAGAATGTAAGCATGGGCTTTTTTTATTAAAATGTCCCACATAAAATCAAATCGGCTTTGTCCGGGAGTACCGTATAGGTGTAAAGATTGAGTTGGTGTGATTGTTAGCTTTCCAAAATCCAAAGCGACCGTAGTTTTTTCCTTTAATTCGGCTAGTTCATCAGTTGCTCTTTTATCTGTGTCAACCACATCAATTTCACTGATTGTCCGAATAAAGGTAGTTTTTCCCGCTCCTACACCTCCTGTAACTACAATGCGGAGAATTTCTGATGACATTAAGCTTTACTCCTTAAATACCCTACAAGATTTTGCAGTAAAGAACTGCTGACTGCGGGTGCTTGCGATTCGCGATATTTTTTAGCTGCTCGCGAACCATACTTGCTTACCCAAGTCAAATCCATATCATAATGGTACTCATGAGAATTTGATGTAATTTGGGGTACTTCTTCTATCAAACCTACAAGCATTAAGCGGAAAGCTGCTTGCTGAATTTTGATGGTTGGCTGATTGAGTTGAACTGCTATTTCTTTTATCGAAATATCACCAGAAGCAAATTCCCACATTCTCCATTCAAAGGGATTCAAACGAATTTGCGGTTGATTTTGATTAATATTTCTGAAACCGGATTCTACATTTGGAAGCGCATTTTCGAGAACTTGCCAATTTTTTAATACTCTTAAAGCCATTAAAGTTACTTCCGAAGCTCTTAAGCTTAATCCTGTCATTTCAGACATTGGTAAAACGGCTTTGCAATCTAATTTAAATACACCTTTTTGAATTTCAAATAATTGTCGAACTTGCTGTAGTTGATTAGCAAATAATAAGTTTAATTGTTCTGCACTTAAAGCATCTTGAGTTTTGAATTGTAAACCTAAAGGTGTCTTTGGTGATGCATTCGAGTAAATAGTTTCTATAACCTGCGGTTCTACCCAATTTCTTTGGGCAATTTTAGAAACTAATCCCCTACCGGTTAAACGATTAGCCGCAGCAACAATACGTCCGCTTCTAAACCAAATATAAAAGTATTTTGCTCTTGATTGTGCAGATTTAATATCTGGCAAAGTACATACACTTAAACAACCAGATTTACGCCCTTGGTCGATAAGTTGAAACAATTCCGCTAGGGAAAAATCTGTAAAGGAACTACTAAGACTCATGGATTTAAATATTTAGAATAATAGGTATTTTTTTACTCAAGCATGCACCGGAATATCAATTACTTTCTTCGTGCTTATTGCCTTAAAATATCGCCTTCAAAAGCATCGTACAAGCTTTGCAACCCCAATAGCTGCGAAGATTTTTTTATGCATTTTTGTTTATTACTAACTTTGTATGTATTTACACTGATTGAAATGTAATTTTAAAGTGCTTTTTAATATCAATATACAATGTTGTTTGATTGACTTATTGCAAATTTTATATTTATGATTGTTAGAATAAACACTTAATAAATTTCTAAAATCTGACTCGAATGCCTATTAATACAAGCTATTTTATATCGATAATTCACAAAAGTATTTTATTTATAATTGTTTTTTTCATTACCTCTATGTAAATCTATGTTTATGTTGAGATTTTTAATTTAATAGTTAAATTTAATGAATAAATAGCAACATTTCTTTTGTTTCAATGAGCCATCAATCAAATAATAATTAACACTTCGTAATATATTTCTCAAACCCTTACTATGAAACTTATTTGGATTTTTTGCTTGATTTTTCTATCAGTTTTCTGTGTCGATGAAGCTAACGCTGGAGAATTGAATCAAAGATTAAAAAACTTTCCCGAATGGGAAAAATTAACAGACCTAAAACCTGCTGTAGGAGATTTGATTTATCCCGAATGGATGAAGGGAGAATGGGAAGTAAAAAGTACTTTAATAGATTTAGTAGCTCCTTTAGCACCGGATATTGTGACACCGGGATTTGAAAGCAATCGTCAGTATCTTAATCAACCAGTTGATTTTAAAGTTAGGTTTGTTGAAGACCTCACCCCGTCCCTCGACCTATTAAGGAGAGGGGGAAAGAATCAAACACAAACACCCATCTCCTTGATAAGAAAAGAAGAAGAAAATAAAACCCCCCTCTCCTTGACAAGGAGAGGGGCTGGGGGTGAGGTTATTGCTGACAGAGCATACAACGGATTAAACTTAGCCCGAGCAATTCTAGGTGAAAAAACCGTTAAAGCAGTCAAAGTTGACCCCGATTCTCCCAACCGTCAGATAACATTCTTACGCAGTGAATGTACTGAAAGAATAATATGCGATCGCCAATTAGTGTCGATAGTCAAAAACCGCGCTACAGAGGACACTTCCGACGGTAGATTTATCGCAACAGAGGTATTTCAACAAATATTTAAAGGTGGTACGCGTCCATACATCAATTCAGTAGAATCAACCACAGCATACAAACAGTTATCTACATCATCTCCATCAAATCCAGCAATCGAAGGGAATCAAGTTACAGCAGTATATCTTTCATATCAAGACCCAAATTATTTTAAAGCTATTAACAAACCAGTTGCTTTATATAAATATCGTTTGGAATTTTTTCCAATTATTGAAGCGAATAGGGAACAGTAATAAAGTGTTTATTTTAAACAAACGTATCGGTTATAAAAATCCAAAATCCAAAATCCAAAATCTAAAATCTAAAATTAAAAAATTCCATAGGGAAAATTTCCCAAGTTATTCACCGCGAGGGATTGACATGGGAGAAATTTCTTATCAATTTTTGTTTAAAAGTTAAAGCTTAACTTGGACTAGCTTCGACTTCTGTTGCAGATAGTTCTGTTTCAGATGGGGGAGTACTTGGTAATTCCAAACAATATCCTGCACCATATACGGTTTTGATATAACGGGGATGACGGGGGTCTGGTTCTAATTTGGTTCTCAAGTGTCTCACGTGAACTCGAATGGTTTCGATATCATCATCTGGGTCATAACCCCAAACTTCCCGAAGTATTTCGCTAGGAGAAACAGTTTGACCGTGACGTTGCAGCAAACAGTGAAGTAATTCAAACTCCAAGTGCGTTAATTTCACAGTTTGAGCGAACCATATAGCCTCAAATCGCTCCGGAACCAAAGTTAAAGGTCCATAATTAAGGATTTCGCTGTGCTTTGCTGCTTGAGGTATGCGGTCAGTACGTCGGAGCAATGCTCTTACCCGTGCCAGCATTTCTTCAACTTCAAAAGGTTTGGTGAGATAATCATCCGCACCAGCATTAAAACCTTCAACTTTATCTTGAGTTTGGCTTAAAGCAGTTAGCATTAAAACCGGTATATCAGCAGTACGCTCATCTCTCCGCAAGCGTTGACAGACGGTGAATCCATCAACTTTCGGCAACATCAAATCCAACATGATTAAATCTGGCTGAAGCTGGAGAGCTAAAGCTTGACCTTTGATACCGTCTTCAGCTTGGCTAACATCGTAGCCAGCCATTTCTAAATTAACGGCTACCAACTCGGAAATTGCTGGATCGTCATCTATGACAAGAATTCTCGGCATTATGAAGTAATTGTTACTGGACGTTAAGGAAAATTAAGAATCTTTGGAAAATACAAAGATTACTTTAATGATTATAAAAAAAATTTGAAATTTAATATAAAGCTTAAAATTAAAATATTCTCAAACAAGCTGCAAACTGGACAGAATATCTTATACAATGTGTGCCTCAACCTACAATTCACCTTGGTTTTTAAGAAATGGCGTATCAATGACTGTTGGTGCAGCATTGTGGGGAAAAAAAAACTGGGAAAGCGTTCTCAACCTACCCGAACCTAATTATCAGGAACAAGTATTTACGGGAGCCAAAGGAGTTCCAATATTCGGCTTAGTAGCAATTCCAGAGAATCCTCGCGGGACAATTGTAGGTACCTACGGGATTATCGGTGATTTACAAGAAGAATGGTCTCTAAGAATTTTAGGACGCAAAGCCTACGCTCAAGGTTATGCGATAGTATTATTTGATTGGCGTGCCCACGGTAAAACCGCAGAATTATCCCCCACCTTGACAAGCGATGGTTTGTACGAAGGAGAAGACTTTGTTCGTATAGCAGCAGCAGCATTATCAATGGGATGTCCCCCAAAATTTTGGTTCACAGGATTTTCACTGGGGGGACAATTAGCCTTATGGGGAATTAAAGCAGCTATAGATTCAACCAAAGATTCCGAAATTGGGATAAAAGAAAGCGATATCGGTGGTGGTGCGGTGATTTGTCCCAGCTTAGATTCCAACCGCTCCCTAAAATACTTAACAAGTTACCCAGTGGGTAAGTTATTGGAGCAAAGAATTTCCAGAGCATTAACAAAACTAGCGTGGAAAATACACGATACCCATCCAGGTAGCTTAGACCCAGCAGCAATCCAAAGAGCAAATAGCATATGGGGATTTGACAACGAACTAGTCATAGAAAAATTAGGTTTCCCCTCAGTAGAAGCTTACTATCAAGCAAGTAGCGCCTTACATATCTTGCCAAACCTTACCAAACCAACCTTAATTATTTACGCAGCAGACGACCCATTTTTTGCACCAGAAATCATTCCAGAACTACAAGCAGCTTGCGACCAAAATCCATCCATAGACTTAATGTTGACTCCCCACGGCGGTCATGTCGGTTATTTAAGCAGCAAAGAATGTCAGCAACAATGCGGAGATAAAGACCCCTGGTGGGCTTGGAATCGAGTTTTGGAATGGGTAATGAGTTAGGAGTTAGGAGTTAAGAGTTAGGAATTAGGAGTTTTATTCAATTCACTGATAACTGTTCACTGTTCACTGTTCACTGTTCACTGCTCACTGTTCACTGAAAAATGTGGTTAAAAGCGCCGACGAATGTAGAATTATTATCGAATGAAGTTCATATTTGGCGAGAAAATCTCGACAATGTAAAACCGTTGCTGGAAGATTTTGCTCAAGTTCTCTCGGAAGATGAATTAGTTAGAGCAAGAAGATTTCATTTTGAGCAGCACCGACAGCGTTTTATTGCCGGTCGGGGTATTCTTAGGAATATATTGGGTCGCTATTTAAATATTGAACCGTCTCAAATAAATTTTGGTTACGAACCTCGTGGTAAACCATTTTTAGATGAAAGTTGTAATCAAATTAATCTCAAATTTAATTTATCTCACTCGCAAAATTACGCTTTGTATGTGATGAGTTTAAATAATTCTATTGGTGTTGATTTAGAATGCATTAGTTCAAAAACCGATGTGGTTTCTCTTGCTCAAAGATTTTTTTCACCGAGTGAATTTTCTGTTATTGAATCGGTTTCTCCCGAACAACAGCAACAGCTATTTTTTCGCTATTGGACTTGTAAAGAAGCATATTTAAAAGCAACGGGAACGGGATTAAGAGATTTACAGAAAGTCGAAATTTATTTAACTTTAGAGCAACCTGCTGAGTTGAATAATTCTGATGAATGGAATTTAGTTGAGATAAAACCCTTTTCCGATTGTGCTGCGACGGTTGCTGTTCGAGGAAGAGATTTACAGTTTAAATATTGGGATTATTGATTGGAGTTTATGTGAATGTGAATGTAATATTTTCCTCAACCTTGGGAGACGTAGCACTGCTACGTCTCTACACCACGTTGGTAAAAAAATAAACCTATTAAAACTAATGGGACAAATCATTAGTAATAACCTTTCTATCGTCAACCACCAGCAAGACTATAAAATACAGCAGTTTCCAGTTAAATGAGGTACACAACTATATTCTAAAACTCTTGTGGGATGGGCATCCTGCCCGTCCGAATGTACCTCACAAAAATCAAATATGCTGTATGTGTATAAAAATCTTGACAGCAAAAGTTTATTCAATTAATCTAACCCGTAACTCGTGTGTCGTTATTTAAATCTACACACCTTCCCAGAACCTTGAAAACCGTATAAATTCGTTGAAGTGTGTCGTTAGCGCAGCGTGTCGCGACTGCGACATTGGCTTATCCAGTAAGGCTTTTAGGCTACAAAAATAGCTATTCTCCTGAAAAATTTTTCCATTTTTTCAGGGTGTGTCGATTGGGGTATCTCAAATCCTTACTGTGTAAGGGTTATAGAAGTGAACTCTTTACAAACCACTTGCCCCGAAAGGGGATGGAAACTCACTAGCAGCATACATGTAAAAATTGGCACTATTACCAATCTTTACAAAACACTTGCCCCGAAAGGGGATGGAAACAATTATGGTTTACCCAACCGGGGTTGAAAACCCCGGTCTAATAGCTTAAGTCCTATAAATAGGACTGGGAAATGAGCCATCAGAAATAATGGTACAGAACACTATTGCTTTGTTTCATTAATTCTGACGGGTTGTAGAGACGTAGCAGTGCTACG
>CAKZYM010000662.1 GCA_937884685.1 uncultured Calothrix sp. | reverse complement strand
TTCAAACAAATCAGTTCCATTAACGCGACCATTCAAGGGTGTTTTCAAGAATTTAGCGGACCATAATAATGAAACACCATCAGGTACGGCTAAAAAAGCTTTTTCATAGATACTACGAAAATCAGCATCGCGTTGAAGGCTTAAAACGTGTTGTGCATTGGGGGTTACGACATATGAAGGAACAACACCTTTCATCGCATGGTCTGTAATTCTTTCTACTACATCATCAAAGGTATAGTTATCAATTTTTACTCCGCAGATATTTACTGTCATAATTTAATCTCCAATATTATCCAAATTATTTAGGTTTCTAAACTTAATCCAAAATCCTTTTAGGTAAGAGAATTTGCACCCGAAGTTTGGGGTAAGAATATCTTCCTCTTAGGGTTCAATAGTTGGGGAAATCCAAGACTACAATGACTCCGGAAATCGAATCCATCTGTTTCAGCCCCAACTTTCCCTAAAAGAGAAAAAAACACTCTATTGTCAAAACCAAATTAGCTTAGCGTCCAGCAGTCGCAGGTTCAAGGGAATTCTTCGATTTAGGTTCTAGTACAGAGTCATAAATTTCATAAAGTTGAGAGCAATAAGTTTTAATATCGAAAGGAGTAACAGTTTCCCTAGCTGCATTTCCTAACGAGAGTCTTAAAGACTCACTCTCGATTAATTTCTGCATTGCTTCAGATAGCTTTTGCACGTCCCCGGGATTAATTAATAAACCATTCTCTGTCGAAGTAATTAATTCAGGGATACCACCTACCGGTGTAACAATTACAGGTAAACCCCAGCCCATTGCTTCTAAAAGAGCCATTGGTAAACCTTCGTTATAGGAAGGTAAAACAAATACGTCGATATCAGCAAGCAGTTTATCTCTAGTTTGAGAATCTATCCAACCCAAGAATTGAGTGCTATTTTCCAAATTAAGGGTTTGAGCTAATCTGCGAGCTTCTTCGATATCTCCATCTCCAGCGATAATCAACTCAGCCTTTCCTTTTAAAGCATCTGGAATCTGAGCAAAAGCTTTAATTAAATCAAAGGTTCCTTTACGCGAACCAACTCGTCCAAAAAAGCCTAGTTTAATAGATGAAGTATCTGTTCTATCGGGAATTTGAGCGGGTAGTTCAGTCGGATTCGGTAAAACTACAACTTGTTTTTTGTTCAATCCTAAATTGTTTATGTAGTATTCTTCCCAAGTTTTAGAAAGAACTATAAAATCATCGCAACAGCGAAATATTTTACCGAAAAAAAGCTGACCCCATTTAGGGAGTTTCGAGTAAGTGAGGTGAAATTCAGCACCATGAGCATGCATTAATACAGGTTTATTAAAAAGGAAAGCAATCATTGCAATAATTGCTTTTCTTACCAAGCTACCACCATCTGAAATATGAACATGTACGATATCAGCTTTGCTAGTAATTAAGTTCCACAACAGTACTACGAAAGCTTTGATAAAAACTTTTATTCTATGGAAGATTGTGCCTTCATCATGGCTAGTTATATGTTGAAAATTTACATACCCATTAGCGTGTTTGAGCATGAGTTTTTCAACCGTTGCTATCCCTCCATTTTGTTCGAGGCTAGCACCCAGCATGAGAATATTTAATTTGCTCATGTGTCCCTGAAATTTAATTTTATAAAAGAGTGAATTAAAAATGTGTTTTACAAGTTTTTGTCCTGTAATCGAATCCGGATATTTTTTTGATTTTTATTATTCTCTAACAATCGCAAAATACGATGTCTAATGACATCCGCATAATTACATAAAGTAAATAAAATAATTTTAAAGATAAATTCAAAAATTAATTATTTATGGTAAGCAATAAAAAATAGGGAACAGTAAACACTGAACCCAACACTTGTTTATCTATCTCAAAACTTTGTAAAGACTGCCTTACAAGAGAAAATACGTGTAATTACTAACTGTATTTATTAATCCTTATTTGTTAATCACCTCAGTTACTGAATATTAATAAGCAAAACGGGGATTCATTTTGTTAAACAATCACTAAGCTTTGTCGCGAGCATTTTAGCGTTATCTGGACTTAATAACATAGAGCGATGAGTACCGGGAATTTTATATACTTCAACTCCACCATCTGCCCATTTATCCCAACCAACATTAGCATCTTCTAAACAAAAAAATTCGTACTCAGCCAAGAAGATATGAATTTTGCCCGGGAACGGTTTTACTTCATATTCATTCATAAATTCTGCAAGATTTTGTATCAAAGGTTTAAAAGATTGGGTCATCTTATATTCTATTCGCTCTTTAAAAAAGCTAGTTTTATCTTTCCAAGAAAAACCTAAAACTACTTTTAGTCTCTGATAGCGCTTGAACCATATTTTAGCCTCTTCTGCTCGATTTTCCACCTCGGGAGTAGGAGTATCAAGCATTCCTAAAAAATTAACTTGCTCGTTCTGTGCATACAATTGCTGGGCTATTTCATAAGCAACCAAGCCTTCATAGGAATGACCCATTAAGTTATAAGTCTCATGAGTTTGAATTTCGCGTATTTTCTCTATAGAGCGAGATGCCATATCCGGAACCTTATCTAAATCTTCTTGTATGATATATACCGGCTGTTCTTTATCTAAATTCTCTATCACTTTTTGGTATAAATAACCATTATTGGCAACTATAAATAAAGGATTTTTAGTACCATTAGGATTAATTTTAATAATATTATCTTTATCAGCTTTGTCTTTGCAGATAATATCAGCGAGTTGTTGAATAGTAGGAGCTTGAAAAAAGACAGCTTGATTGAGTTGTTTATCAAAAAGCTGTTGAATTTGTGCGACCATAGAAGTAGCCATCAAAGAATTACCACCCAAATCAAAGAAATTATCTTT
>CAKZYM010000661.1 GCA_937884685.1 uncultured Calothrix sp. | reverse complement strand
TGACCTTTCGGTAGTAGCGGTGAATAACTTATGAATTTAAAGTATCAAAACTTTCTAGCTGATGCTAGCAATCAAGAAAAAGCTTTTGTGAGTCCTCAACCAATAATATCTCAATATCCGGAGCCAGAAAAAATTAAACATATTCTAATTGGCTCAAAAGAAGCAGTAATAGCGACAATTGAGGTTTTAGATAAACTGGGTTACGCAAATGTACGCGATTGGACTCCACTGTTACCAACTTCCAATCCGGGAGAAGTAACCAGTGTCCTGATACGTTCAATAAAAGTCCAACAGTAATTGCTAAAAATACTATTTTCTTATCCCTTAATACGGGATATTTTTTTCCAAAAATAAGAAGGTAAATTATCTATAATTGATGAGTTAATACAAAATTACTATTAACTATATCGTTTATTTTTTTATACGAAATCCAGTATTGTGTATAATATTTGCGCCCAAACCAGAAAAACAATGTCCAGCGCATACCAAGTAAACTCACAAAAAGTAAACGCCACTCCCAAGCAAGAATCAATCATGGGAGTGGTTGAGCGCTTAACCTATCACTCCGAAGAGTCGGGTTATACGGTAGCGCGGTTGCAACGTCCGAGAGTATCGGAATTAACTACAATTACGGGCAGCTTTGCAGGTATCCAGCCAGGACAAACGCTTCAATTAAATGGTTTCTGGCGAGAACACCCGCAATATGGCTTGCAATTTCAAGTTACTAACTATAAAGAGACCAAACCAGCAACAATCACCGGAATCGAAAAGTATTTAGGTAGCGGTTTAATCAAGGGTGTTGGTCCATTACAACAACAACAATTTTAGATTCTACAATAAAGAAAAACAACAACAACAGTCTCAGGTTTTGTGCTAAAGTTATAATCTCAAACATTCCACAATGTAAGAAGTGGTGAAGATAGAAAGAGCAATAGATCCTCATACCTGCGAGAGGTTCTGCTGCATATTTGACTCAGAAACTTGTTTACCAATCGAACCAATTCAACGATATCTCAACTATTGCCGTAAGCGACAATTAGCACCAAATACAGTCAACACCTACGCTTGTCGGCTCAAAGATTTTTGGCAATGGCTAGAATACAAATCTCTTGATTGGCAGGAGGTTGGATTATACGAGTTAGCTGAATTTGCAAACTGGTATCTCCTTGGTGGGGAAGTAGAAGTCATCTCAGAAGAATTTAGGGAAATTGTGTCCAAACGTAGTCCACGCACGGTTAATCTAGCTATCACAGCTGTACAAGCTTTCTATGAATTCCACACTATAGAAGGTAGGGTTAATGAAAAAGATTTCACCAAGTTAGCTCATGGTTGGCGCAAACGGGGCGGTTTCTTACAAGGTATTGTAAAAAGCAGTCCGACCAAAATAAAACGGATTAAGGTTAAAGAACCCAAAACCTTTCCTGGTTGCCTAAGTGATGAGCAAATTGCTCAATTAGCTAATGCTTGTTACAGCTATAGAGACCGTCTGATAATCATGCTCTTGAGAGAAACAGGAATTAGAAGAGGAGAATTATTAGGATTACATTTGGTAGATGTTGAAGACTTTGATATTAGAGGAAGAATTCGTATTGTACGACGGGATAATAATCCTAATGGAGCCAC
Organism: uncultured Calothrix sp.; assembly: GCA_937884685.1. Taxonomy (GTDB): domain Bacteria; phylum Cyanobacteriota; class Cyanobacteriia; order Cyanobacteriales; family Nostocaceae; genus Rivularia. Next base: position 7,037 of record CAKZYM010000661.1, on the reverse strand, counting down.
AGCCAAAGGTGCAGAAAGAGAAATCCCTGTCCTACATAATCGAGATGCTCTGCAAGAAACGTTTCATGCTTATCTACTTCAAGAATATCCCCCCGAAGCCGAGAAGATAGGTCACTCCATGCTTTTTGTAAATCTAGATGGACAATACATTGGAAAACCGATGTCTAGTGCCAGATTAAATAGCCTCTTCTATCAACTAGAGAAAAGAACAGGAATAAGAGCCTATCCTCATCTTTTTAGACACACTTTTGCGACAAAAATGCTACGAGCGGGCTACCTAGACCAATATGTACAGCAGTTATTAGGTCATAAATCCATTGCTACCACCAAAGACATCTACAGCCATGTGCTAGATGAAATGACATTAGAGCAATACATTAAAGGAGAAGAAGTGTAATGGAAGAGGCATTTTCTTATGAAGTGTTAAGACAGCGATTAGTCTCGTCTGAATTAGGAGGAGAGTTTTTACAAGACCCATTGATGGAAAAAGATGTTTGGCTAGTTACAGAACTTGGTTATTCTGAAGAAGAAGCAATAATTAGAGGAACTCGCAATTTTTATTTTCAGGATTTCTCACTACCTTGGTTAAAATTACTGGCTAAGTTAACTGCTAAGGCAAGTGCTAGGGAAAAAACTTCTTTGAGTGTAACGAGAAAACGAGTGGATTATCTAAAACAACTTAATATTTTTTTAGAATCGCAAGGATACAGACAGCCAGATTTAATCACCAATACTTTATTACAAAAATTCGTGAATCAAGGTAGCCAAGTACATCGTAATACGACTTTAGCTTACGCTATCAAACTATGGAGAGAAGAAAAATGGGTTGAGTTTAATTACACGCCGAGTAAATATCAGAAATCAACACCTAAAATAGAAACTATTCCTGAAGAAGTTCTTTATCAAATTTACAACAAGTTTGATTTATTTCCTCCTCCATTTGAGAGATTATTTAGACTTCAATTAGTCTTAGGATGTCGTATTGGAGAACTTCAAATAATGCCTCGCCAATGCCTAAAACAAGAAGGTAATCAGTGGTTTATTCAACGCTGGATAGAAAAGCGAAAACATTGGCGGTTCTATCAAATCCACCCATTAGTAGCTGAATTAATTATAGAACAGCAGAAATTTTTAAATAGCCAGTTTGGTTATAATTCGGACTTTGATAAATTATTTTGTAAAACTTCTACAGCCAACAAAGATGGTGCAAAACGAGGAAAGCGATTTGAAATTGACCCCATCTATTTACCGGAATTACTAGCAAGCACAACCATTAACCCTTGGCTAAAAGATTTCAGCGAAAAAGCAGACCTCAAAGATAAGCATAGCAATAGATTTTATCTAAAAAGCCATCAATTTCGTCGCACAAAAGCAAGTATCATGGCACACTGCGAGACAGAAGATGAATACATTGCTGTGGTTTTAGGTCATGGTTCTTTAGATCAATTACCTCACTACCGCAAACGCTCAATTGAAAAGCTAGAGAAAGATGCTTCTACTAAAGGCTATGTCGATATGTATGGGCGAGTTACTTCCTTCAAACCGAGAAAACTAAGGTACAAAAAATTAGCTGAATTATTAAAAGTTAGTACTCCTTTAGGTGAATGTCACCGACCCATAATGTTAGGTGATTGCCAGTATCGCTATGCTTGTTTGAGTTGTAATCATCATAGAGTAACTAAGACAGATAAAACTAAATTAGAAAGTGATTTTCAACAATTAAAGCTAGATTTACAACAAGCTCAAAATAAGAAAGAACAACGAAGAGTCACCGAGATAAATCGTTTACTAGAACTGCTTTCGATTCGATTACAAGGCTTGAACGAATTAGATTTAATTGAATTGGGAGAGTAAATTAATGAGAAAACATAAATATCCAGCTATTTCCGTTCATGAAACTCTCGGAGGTCAATTAGAAGTAAATTGGAAAAAAGAATATAACAATGAATTTTCCTGTCCTTATTGTAATTTAGGAAGGCTAAGCAATGCCTTCTACAACAGCAAGAATATTTGTCGCTTAGTTTTGAGATGCAATTCTTGTAGGACAGATGTTTGCCTTACCGATTCGGTTCATGCTCGCATTTACCGCTATCGTCCTAATATAGAATGTCCTAATCCCCTTTGTACTGAAATTGGGCATGATGGACAAAAAGGATGGATATACCATATAGGAAACGGTTCTAGTGATTCTAAATGTTATTTTTGTAGAATTACTTTTAAATCGGATGCGATTGGATCTCAAAGTTGGATTGCTAAATCAATCAAGAATGATATATTACCATTTGACTTTGATAGAGATACTTGGGATTTAAAAAATTTCTTTGAAAATACCTGTCAACGCAATATTTACTTTAAAGATATCTCTCCTGAATGGTATTGCTTAGAAGTCAAAAAATATTTGTATCATCTATTAAAGTTAAAAATATATTCTTCCAGTGCTTGTATCTCAAAAAAACTCCCAGTACTGAGACAGTTTGGAAAAATTTTAAAGAGAGATGAAGTTGAAGATTATAAGAGTATTACTCGTAAATCAATACTCAGCTTTTTAGATAGTTGTAAAGGGAATAAAAATGTCACAATTAATCGGAAATTATCTGACCTTAAATATTTTTTTGAATGGATGGGATTGTCAGCATCTAATTTAGTTTTAAATCGCGATTTTCTAAAAGTAAATAGCGATGAAATTACTTGGTTAGATGAAGTAATTCGTACTAAAATTAAGCAGAATTTACCAAAAATTCCTGATTTTATTGCCCGACATTACTTAATACAAGAATATACAGCCGCTAGGGTTAGAGATGTTTGTCAAATGCCTTTTGACTGTCTAGTAGAAGAAGATGGTACATGGTATATCATGTTTTTTCAGCAAAAAACAAAACGGTGGCAACGAATACCAGCGACTCGTGAAATTAGAAGAGTTGTGGAAGAACAACAGCAATGGATTCGGAAAACTATTGGTTTGGAATACTCGTATCTGTTTTGCCATTTTAGGACTATAAAAGCTATTTCTTATCCTAAATTTTTGAATATAAAACCTTTACCATTTCCACCCAAAGTAGACGGAATTAAGAACCCGATGACTCGTATAATCCGTATGCTTATAGAAAATGAAAATATTCTTGATGCTAATGGTCAAAAGCCTTACTTCACTGGCAAAATTACTCGTCCAAGCCGATTACAAGAAATCAGAGTAAAACATGGAATTGAAGCTGCCCAAATTTATGCAGATCATAAACGCAGCAGAACAACATTCCAACACTATACTCCTCCAACTTTAGAAGAAGTAGCATCCGTTGACTTACCCTTCCAAGAACTTCTACTCAATCCTGACAATAAGTTTTTACCTTGGCAATCTTTACCTGAGAGTCTACTTAAAAACCCCAAAGCTCACGAGCTTGATTTAGAAATCCCACCTCGCTTAGTAGTTTACGGACATTGTACTTTAGACCCCAAAACACCTTGTCCTATAAACCTTTTCCCCAAATGCTACGGCTGTTCTAGTTTTCGTCCCAGTACGGATAAATTACCCTCATACGAACGCCAGTATCAAGGAGAACAACAAAGACTAGCAGAAGCACAACAAGTGGATGCAGAATTAGTGCAAGAAGAAGCTAAAGCAACTATTGAAGCGATGGATAAATGGCTACCTGAGTTGAGGAGCATAGCCAATGGTTAATAGAGAAAAACAAGCCTTGGTTCTGCGTCGTACCCAAGCTTCGAGAAAAGAACAAAAAAAGAAACAAGTATTAAAAGCAATTCAGCAGATAATAGAAAATTCACAACCTCTTACTTTTAAAAATATAGCTACCGTCGCTGGTTGTTCAGTTTCTTATCTTTACAAATGGAATGATATCAAAGCTTATATTCACGAACTACAACAAGATAAGGAAACTACTTTAAACAAGATTGAAAATCCAGAACGATTATATCAACCCCACAGTCTTAAAACCTTACATCAAGCAGCATCATGTAAAATTCGTAATTTAGAAGAGGAAATTAGAGAGTTAAAACGTCAGAATGAAATTCTTAGGGGTCATGTCGCTGAAATTTATGAAATAAGAGATGAAAATGAAAGGCTACGAACAAAGTTGAGAGAGTTAACAATTGCTAATAATAAAAGTAATAAGGTCGTTCCAATACAATCTCCTATTAAAGTTTCTTCTAACAAATCAAAGTTAACTAGCAATGATACTCCAGTATCGATGATTAATTATATCAAAGCAATGGGTATTAAAGTAACGAAAAAGTTAAGAGAAGAAATAAACTTGAGAGACATAGAAAAAGTAAAGTTATCCATTGAAGCTTATAAGCAGTATCGGGATAATCATGAAGTAAAAAGTCCTGCTGCTTGTTTACTTTCAATGATTTGTGATGAAGCCGAACCAAATAGTGAAAATAAACCGGATAAGCCTCAAATCTATATTTTTACTGCTCCTTTACCAAAAGAAGAATTAGTTCCTTTAGACAAACTTAAACAACTAAGTAATCTTTTTAATCAAGATAATGATTGATAGAATCCTTCCTCATAATACTGAAGCAGAAGAAGCAATAATAGCTTCCATTATTATCGACCCAAAAGCAATTGAGCAAGTTGCATCGATTTTGAATAGTGAAGCATTTTATGTAACTCAACATTCCTATCTGTATAAAGCGTCATTAGCATTATATGAACAGGGATTACCAATCGATTTGATACAGATTGAAGACTGCTTGCGCCAGCATAAGCAATTAAATAAAGCAGGTGGAAAGGTAAAAATAAATCGATTATTAAAACAGAATATTTCGACTGCTAATATTAATCAATATGCTGCTATAGTGATGGATAAGTATTATCGTCGTAAACTGATAGCTGACTGTCAAGATATAACTGCTGCTTGTTATGACGAAACTAATACATTATCGGATATATACGAACAATCAGAAGCTAAAATATACGGACTGAAAGTAGACAATAACAGTAAATTTAAAACGTTAGCTGTGAGTGATTATTTAGCAGAAGCAATTCACTCCATTAACAATGAAAAATTCACTCACTATGCTACTGGCTTATCAGATTTAGATAGTTTGACTGGAGGATTAAACAAAACTGATTTAATTATTGTGGCTGCTAGAGCTTCAATGGGAAAGACTTGGTTAGCATGTTACTTAGCTAAGTATGTAGCTACCAATTATCAATTACCCGTAGTATTTTTTAGTGCAGAAATGTCAGGACAATATTTAGCTAAGAGATTCTTAGCTATGCACACGCTTATTGATTCATCTAGATTAATTAAGAATATGATTTATGAATCTGAGTATGAAATATTAGTAGAAGGAATTAAAAAACTCAAAGAAATTCCTTTAGAAATTAATGACATACCAGCTAGTTCTTTAACAGCGTCTAAAATTCGTTCTGAATTAAGACGAATTTCTTCAAAATATGATGGTCAGTTGGGTTTAGTAGTATTAGATTACGTACAAAAACTAGGCAACCGAGAAGCTAGTAATAGAGCGCAAGTTATTGGTGCTATCAGCGGTCAACTGAAAGATATTGCCAAAGAATTTTCTATTCCGTTTATTGTACTAGCACAAATCAACAGAGGAACAGAAACTAGAAATGATAAACGTCCGGTATTAGCAGATATAAAAGACAGTGGAGACTTGGAGCAAGATGCAGATTTAGTAATGTTACTTTACCGAGATTCCTACTATAATTCCAACTCTTCTTCTCAACATATTATGGAAATTAACGTCGCTAAAAATCGTAATGGTGAAACTGGGATATGCAAAGTATTATTCGACCCTACTGTAGGAAAATTTTGTGATTTTAACGGTTCTTACTCTTAAAAGAACTTTACCCGCTCATCAATAACTTAAATTTCTGTGTTTCCCCTCGAAAGGTAAATTTTTGTAATTTTTTAAGATAGTTATTCATAGGTAAATTGAATGTTACTTTGTAGAATAAATGAACGAAATGCCGCAATTACAGGTATTTTACAGCGTGGAATCAATATAAGGACCAGTAACAGCAAAACGTATCGTCGCTTGTTTTGGTACAGAAACCCTCGATATTATTGACAACCAAATCGAGCGGTTGCAAGAAGTTAATGGCATTGCGAAGAAACGTATTGCCATGATTCAGAAAGCTTGGAAGGAGCAGCGAGCCATAAAAGAAGTGATGGTATTTCTTCAAAGTCATGGTGTTTCAACTACTCATGCAGTGAAGATTTACAAACATTACGGCGATTTAGCAATCAATAAAGTCAACGAAAACCCTTACCAACTAGCAACCGATATTTATGGAATTGGCTTTCTCACTGCTGATAAAATTGCTCGTAATTTGGGTGTTCCTCCAGATTCGGAATTTCGATACAAGGCTGGAATTATTCATGTTTTAAGCGAAGCAGCAGATTCAGGACATTGTTATTTACCGCAACCGGAATTAGTGCAACAACTCGGCGAAAAATTAAAAACTGAGGAGCATCAACCACAAGAAGAAGCATTAACAAAAGTCATTGGCGATATGTCCCGCTCGGATGAGTTAATTAGAGAGCGAGATGTTGATAAAGTATTGCTCTGCTACAAACCAACCTTCTTCCATACCGAACAAAATCTAGCGCAACTAATACTTTCTCGATTAAGTCAATCAATAAATACAGATATTCCTCGCGTTCATAATTGGTTGGAGCGTTTTAGTCAAAGTCGTAGAGTTTCACTATCAACAGAGCAGCTACAAGCAGTTGAAACCGCAGCTTACTCAAAAATCATGGTAATCACTGGTGGACCAGGTGTTGGTAAAACGTTTTGTACCCGCACCATTGTTTCATTATGGAAAGCGATGGGTAAATCAATTGCTTTAGCTGCACCAACCGGACGAGCTGCACAACGGTTGTGTGAAATGACGGGATTAGAAGCTAAAACCATCCACCGACTTTTAGAATTTGACCCCAAAACGCGGAAATTCAAATCTGACAGAACCAATCTGCTACCTCAAAAAGCCATTATTGTCGATGAAGCCAGTATGCTTGATTTATTTTTGGCATATTCGTTATTTGAAG